>NZ_JBHYJB010000048.1:0-90688 GCF_042740175.1 Streptomyces sp. NPDC059009
GACCCCCGTATCGGCCTGAACGGCCTCGTCCTCAATCGCCGGACAGGCTGACAGGTGCCCCTACCCGTCCGTCCACCAGC
The DNA here is from genome assembly GCF_042740175.1 of Streptomyces sp. NPDC059009. Lineage (NCBI taxonomy): Bacteria > Bacillati > Actinomycetota > Actinomycetes > Kitasatosporales > Streptomycetaceae > Streptomyces > Streptomyces sp. NPDC059009. The sequence continues at coordinate 81 of NZ_JBHYJB010000048.1, forward strand.
TCCACCACCCGGTCCGCGACAGCGAGCCGCGCCCGGTCATGCGTCACGAGGACCGTCGCCGTCTCCCGCTCCCGCGTCAGACGGGCCAGCAGGTCCATCACCGCCGCTCCCCGCTCGTGGTCGAGCGCGCTGGTGGGCTCGTCCACGAGCAGTACCGCGGGCTCGTTCATCAGCGCCCGCGCGATCCCGATCCGCTGCCGCTGGCCGCCGGAGAGCTGGTGCGGCCTGCGGTGCGCCTGGTCCGCGAGTCCCACCGCCGCGAGCAACTCCCTTGCCCGGGAACGGACTTCGCGCGGCCGCCGCCCGTCCAGGTGTGCCATCAGCTGGAGCTGCTCGACCGCCGTGAGCGAGCCCAGCAGGTTCGGCTGCTGGAACACGATGCCCATCCGGCGCCGCCGCAGCTCGGCCCGCTCGGACCGGGACAGCGCCCCCGTCTCCGTACCGTCGACGCACACGCGCCCCTGGTCGGGCGTCACCAGCGTCGCGGCGACCGCGAGCAGGCTGGATTTGCCGGAGCCGGAGGGGCCGACGACGGCGGTGAGGGTCCCGGCCGGGACGTCGAGGCTCACGGCGTCGAGGGCGGTGAGCCGGCTGTCCCCGTCGGGGTAGGTCAGCGTGATGTCTTCGAGCGTGAGGCTCATCGGGCACGTCCCAGGGCGGTGAGGGCGGTGAGTGCGGTGAGGGCCGGAGCGGTACGGGTCATCGGGCGCTTCCCAGCGCGGTCAGGGGGTCGACGGCGGTGATCCGGCGTACGGAGAGCCCGGCGCCCAGCGCGCCGAGGGCGATCATCACGGCGGCGGGCCACAGGACGGTCGGCGGGTCCAGGACGAAGGGCACGTCGCCGCCGCTGATCAGGCCGCCGACCGCGACCGCGATCCCGGTGCCCGCGGCCGTACCGGCGGCGAGCATGACCAGCGCCTGCCCGAGGGCGTCCCGCAGCAGATACGGGGTGGAGGCCCCCAGCGCCTTCAGAACGGCGATGTCCCCCGCTCGCTGGATCGTCCACACCGTGAAGAACGCCCCTATCACCAGCGCGGAGATGACGAAGAGGAAGCCGCGCATCAGCTGGAGCGAGCCGTTCTCGGCCTGGTAGGAGCCGATGGCGGTGAGCGCACCGTCCAGGGACTTCGTCTCGGTCCCGGCGGCCTTGTCGCCCGCCGCGAGGTCAGTGTCCCCGCTGGTGCGCAGGGCGATGACGGTCGCCTGGTCGCCGCGGTCCGTGCCGCGGTGGCCGAGCCGCTGCCAGTCGTCGAGGGCGGTCCAGACGACGGGCGTATGGCTGTACGAGGCGGTGCCCGCGATGCGTGCGACGCGCCCTTCGACCGCGCCGCCGAGCCGCACCGTGTCGCCGACCCGGACCCCGAGCTCGTCCGCCGCCTTCTCGGAGAGCACGAGCTGCCCCGGCCCGATTCCCCGGGGCGCGATCCCCGAGTCCGGCGCGACGCCGAAGGCGGACACGGCGGCGGATCGCTTCCCGGAGGCGGCCCGGTCCCCCGCCGTGGCGTTCAGGGTGCTGATCCCGATGGGCTCCGCCGAGCGCACGCCGGGCTGCCCGGCCCACTCCGCCCAGGTGCGCCGCTCTACCTGGGAGTTGGTGAAGGAGACGGACTGGCCGCCCGGCGGCGCGGCGAACGCGAGGTGGTCCGCGGGCAGGCCCGTGATCGCCGAGGTGTTCTCGCGGGCGAGCCCCGCGGTGAGCCCCGACAGCAGGCCGACGAGGAGGGTGATCAGCACGACGACGGTTCCCATCAGGGCGAACCGCCCCTTGGCGAACCGCAGGTCTCTCCATGCGACGAACATGGCCCCCACCCTGCGTGCCGGGCCCCCGCCCGGGCATCGCGCCACGGCACGCTTCACCCGAATCGAAGGAGGGAGGCGGGCTTCAAACTTTTGGTTGACGGAGGTGGGGCGGGCCCGGCTTACGGTGGCGGGGGCTCTGCGTGCGGGGCGGGGCGCTTCGGCCTCCGGGCCTGCGGCGGAGGGGCTCCGCTTACGCTGGAGGTGACCATGAAGCCCGCACAGCACACCCCCGTGGCCCGCGCCCTGCGCCTCTCGTTGCACGCCCTGCTCGTCGGGCTGCTGTGCCTCGTGGTGGTGCGGGCGCTGACCGGCGACGCGCCGCGGCCGGCGGCCGTCGTCACCGCGGCCGTGGTCATGGGCGCCGTCTACGCCTTGGGCGCCGCCCGGCCCTCCGTAGGGCAGGCGCAGCCCACCGCGGCACTCTGGCTCGCCGCGCTCGGCGCGACCTGGCTGGCGCTGCTCGCCCTCTCGCCCGACGGGCTCTGGCTCGCCTTCCCGCTCTACTTCCTCCAGCTGCACCTGCTGCCGCTGCGCTGGGGGCTGCCCGCCGTCGCGGCGACAGCGGCCGCCGCGATCGCGAGCTTCCTGCTGCACGGCGCGGAGGTCACGCCGGGCTCCTTCATAGGCCCCTTGCTCGGAGGGGCCGTCGCCGTCGCGGTCGTCCTCGGCTACGAGGCGCTGTACCGCGAGAGCGAACGCCGCCGTGAGCTCATCGACGAGCTCATCGCCACCCGCGCCGAGCTCGCCGCCGCCGAACGCACCGCGGGCACCCTCGCCGAGCGCGAGCGCCTGGCCCGCGAGATCCACGACACCCTGGCCCAGGGCCTCTCCTCGATCCAGCTCCTCCTGCGGGCGGCCCAGCGCGCGCTGCCCTCCGGCTCCCCCGCCGCCGCGCACATCGAGCAGGCCCGCACCGCCGCGCAGGACAACCTCGCCGAGGCCCGCCGCTTCGTCCGCGCCCTCACCCCGCCCGACCTCGCGCACGACTCGCTCGCCGGGGCGCTGCGGCGGCTGTGCGAGTCCAGCACCACGCCCCGGGTCCGCTGCACGGTGAGCGGCACCCCGACCGAGCTCCCGACCCCGTACGAGGTGGCCCTGCTGCGCGTCGCCCAGTCCGCGCTCGCCAACACGGTGCGGCACGCGGAGGCCGAGCGGGCGGAGATCACGCTCACGTTCATGGACTCCTCGGTGACGCTGGACGTGGTGGACGACGGGCGGGGCTTCGACCCGTTCGACCCGGGAGCGGAGCGCGTACCCCGGGTGGCGGAGGGCGGGTTCGGGCTGCCCGCGATGCGCTCGCGCGCCGAGTCCCTGGGCGGCACGTTCACCGTCGAGTCCGCCGCCGGACAGGGCACCGCCGTGGCGATGTCCCTGCCGCTGCCCGCCCGCCCGGCCCGCCCCCAGGAGCACTCGGCATGACCACCATCCGTCTGCTCCTCGCCGACGACCACCCCGTGGTCCGCGCGGGCCTGCGCGCCGTCCTCGACGCCGAGCCGGACTTCACGATCGTCGCGGAGGCCGCCACCGCCGAGGCCGCGGCGGAACGGGCCGCCGAAGGCGACGTGGACGTCGTGCTCATGGACCTCCAGTTCGGCGCCGGGATGCACGGCTCCGAGGCCACGGCGGCGATCACCGCGCGCGAGGGGGCGCCGCGGGTGCTCGTCCTCACCACGTACGACACCGACGCGGACATCCTGGCGGCGGTCGAGGCGGGCGCGGCGGGCTACCTCCTCAAGGACGCCCCGCCCGAGGAACTGGCCGCGGCGGTACGCACGGCGGCCTCGGGGCGCTCCGCCCTCGCCCCCGCGATCGCCCACCGCCTGATGGACCGCATGAGGGCGCCCGCCGAGGCCCTGAGCCGCCGCGAACTCGAAGTCCTGCACCTCGTCCGCGCCGGCCTCTCCAACCAGCAGATCAGCAAGGAACTGTTCCTGAGCCAGGCGACGGTGAAGTCCCATCTGGTGCACATCTACGCGAAGTTGGGGGTGGACTCGCGGACGGCAGCCGTGGCGGTGGCGACGGAGCGGGGGCTGATCCGGCGGGCCTAGGGACCGCCGTGTCGATCAGGCAGCGGCCGGTCACCACGCGCTGATGACCGGCGGCGCGTCGGGTTCGCGCTGCCGCCACGTCTCGTTGAGGCGCGTGAGCCGGTCGCCGGCGGCGATGCCGTACAGGGACACGACCTTGCCGTCACCGACGCCGAACGCCACCGCGCCCACGACCCGGTCCCCGACCACGGCGAGGACGGCGGGGACGCCGTTGACCAGCGCGATGTGCATCGCGGGGGTGCCGCCGGCGAGGCGCCGCTTCGCCGGGGTGGCCTTGAAGCCGGCCCGTACGAAGGAGGCGATGCGCTCGCGCGACGTGTACCGCAGCAGCCGCCTGGCCAGTCCGGCGCCGTCCGAGACCGCGGTCGCGTCGGCGGTGAGCATCTCCACCAGCCGTTCGGTGCGCCCCGACACGGCGGCGGTGAGGAACTCCTCCACGATCCGGCGCGCGGACGCGGGGTCCACCTCGCCGCCGCCGCGACGCTCGGCGGCGACCCGGCGGCGGGCCCGGTGGACGTGCTGCTGGCTCGCGGACTCGGTGATGTCGAGGATCCCGGCGATCTCGGCGTGGGGGTACGAGAACGCCTCGCGCAGCACGTAGGCGGCCCGCTCGACCGGCGCGAGGCGCTCCATGAGGGTCAGCACGGCCAAGGACACCGATTCTCGCTGCTCGAAGGTGTCGGCCGGGCCGAGCATCGGGTCGCCCTCGAGGAGCGGCTCGGGCAGCCAGGCGCCGGCCGCACGCTCGTGCCGCACCTGCGCCGAGCGGAGCCGGTCGAGGCAGAGGTTGGTGACGACCTTGGTCAGCCACGCCTCCGGTACCACGATGTGTTCCCGGTCCGCGGCCTGCCAGCGCAGGAACGCGTCCTGCACGGCGTCCTCCGCGTCGGCCGCCGAGCCGAGCAGACGGTACGCCAGCGAGGCAAGGCGTCCCCGGCCGGCCTCGAATCGGTCGAGGGCTGCACTGTCCATGCGGCGCAGCCTAGGCGGCGACCCGCACACCGGTGACCCGCTCGGGCTCGGTGGCCAGGCGGTGCCTGCGCTTCGGCATGCCGTAGGTCGGGTGGGCGATACTCCAGCCGGCCCCGGTGAGCACGCCCGACTTGAGGCGGGCGGCGGTGCGGCCGCCCAGGTACCAGGACTTCGACCGGACGTCCCGGCCCACCATCTGGAAGATCGCGTCCCGCCGCCCCAGGCTGATGTGGTTGCCCGGGTACTTCAGCCCCACGGTCGGGACCTCGCCGTCCGTGAGGCGCGCGACGATCGCGGCGGTCGCCTGCATGGCGGTGAAGCCCGCCGAGGCGCAGGACATCGGCATCGGCCGGCCGTTGTCGCCGATCACGAAGGCGCAGTCACCGGCCGCGTAGACGTCCGGGTGCGAGACCGAGCGCAGGGTGCGGTCCGCGGCGATCTGGCCGGTCGCCGCGACCTCCAGGCCGCTGGCGGTGGCGATGGGGTGCACGGCGAACCCGGCCGTCCACACGGTCGCGTCGGCCGGCAGCGACCTGCCGTCGGCGGCGATCGCCCGGTCCGGTTCGACGGCGTCGATGCCGGTGTGCTCGTGGACGGTGATGCCGAGCCGGTCGAAGGCGCGGCTCAGGTGGCGGCGGGCCTGAGGAGAGAGCCAGCCGCCCGGCTCGTCACGGGCGGCGAGCGCGACCGAGAGATCGGGCCGCGCGTCGGCGATCTCGGTGACGGTCTCGATGCCGGTCAGCCCCTCGCCGACGACCAGCACGCTGCCGCCCGCTTCGAGCCCGGCCAGGCGCTCGCGCAGCCGCAGCGCCGAGGACCGGCCGGTCACATCGAAGGCGTACTCGTGCACGCCGGGGACGCCCTGGTCGGCGACGGAGCTGCCGAGCGCGTGGACGAGCGTGTCGTACGGGAGTTGGCCGTCGCCGTCCTCGCCGGTCACGGCGACGGTACGGCGCTCGGGGTCGATGCCGGTCACGTGCGCCAGGCGCAGCCCTACGCCGGTGCCCGCGAACATGTCGGTGAGCCTGCGGACCGGGAGGTCCCGGCCGCTCGCGAGCTGGTGGAGCCGCATCCGCTCCACGAAGTCGGGCACGGCGTTGACGACGGTGATCTCGGTGTCGGCGGGCGACAGCCGGCGGGCCAGGCTGCCGGCGGCGAAGGCCCCGGCGTATCCGGCGCCGAGGACCACGATGCGGTGCTTCATGGCGTTGCTCCTGTCTCGTTCGCGTGCCTCCTGAACGAGACGGCGCCCCGATTGCTGACAGGAGCCGGGTGTGACCCCGGTCACCGCGTCGCGGCGCCCCGCTGCCCACCCGCACCGGCCCGGTCAGCCCACCGTCACGAAGTCCTGTGCCGACACCTTCCGCAGCGCCCGCCCAAGCCCCTTCGGCACCTCGGGCGCCCGGACCACGAGGACCCCGCACACCGCCCTCCGCAGCACCCGCCGCCGCACCCGGCCACCCCCACGCCGCGCGTGCGGACGGGACCCCACCACCAGCAAGTCGTCCTCCCCCGGCGCCATGTCGCACAACGCGGCCGCCGGGCGCCCCCGCACCACCCACCGTTCCACCTCGACGCCCCCCGGCGCACCCCCGAAGACCTCGTCGAAGGCCCGGTCCAGGCGCGCCCGCGCCTCGGCCTTCCAGTGCGCGGCCCACTCTTTGTCGGGGTGGCGCAGGTACAGGGCCTCCCCCTCCGGCGGCTCCCAGGCCAGGACCGCGAGCAGCGGACGGCCGCTGTTCCTGGCCTCCGCCGCGGCCGCCCGCAGCGCCGCGAGGCTCGCGAGTGAGCCGGTCACTCCGACGACGACGCGCCCTCTCGCCGCTTCCTCCTTCTCCGTTGTCCCCGTCCCCGTGCTCTCCGTACGCACTTCCGCCTCCCCTTTCCGTGCCAACACACCCGACTCTGTACTCTCATTGGCCTGGATGGCAGGGCCAATACGCAGGAGTTGGCATGGCAGAGGCACGAGTGGTCCACTCCGTGGACAGGCGGCTCGGCAGCAGGCAGCTGGCGGGGCTCGTCACGGCCGCGGGCGGGGAGCACCCGGGGTATCGCGCGCTCGCGCAGAGCGTGCGGACGCTGCTGCTCGACGGGCGCATTCCGCTGCACACGCGGCTGCCCGCCGAGCGGGAGTTCGCGGTCGCGCTCGGTGTGAGCCGGGCCACCGTCACCGCCGCCTATGACGTGCTGCGGGAGGGCGGGTTCGCGCGCAGCCGGCGGGGGGCGGGGACCTGGACCGAGCTGCCCGAGGGGAGCAGGCCCGCCAATCTGGCCGCCTTCCCGGTCGGTGACGGGATGATCGAGCTGGCCTCGGCGGCGCCCGGAGCACCCCGCGCCGAGCTCGCCGACGCGTTCGCCGCGGCCGGGGAGCAGCTGGCCCGGCATGCCCCGACCCCGGGCTACCACCCTTACGGGCTGCCGGAGTTGCGGGCCGCCATCGCCGAGCGGTTCACAAGGAGGGGGCTGCCGACTCTTCCCGATCAGGTGCTGGTGACCACGGGAGCCCAGCACGCCCTGTCCCTCACGCTCTCCCTTCTCGGGCGGGCCGGTGACCGGGTCCTCGTGGAGAACCCGTCGTACCCGAATGCCCTGGACGCGATGCGCCGCCAGGGGCTGCGGGCCACGCCGGTGCCGGTGACCACCGAGGGCTGGGACACCGACCTGGTGGAGTCCACGCTGCGGCAGGCGGCGCCCCGCATGGCGTATCTCGTGCCGGACTTCCAGAATCCGACGGGCGCCCTGATGCCGGAGGATCAGCGCCGGAAGGTGATCGGGACCGCGCGGGCCACCGGCACCTGGCTGGTCGTCGACGAGACCATCTCGGACATCGCGCTCGACGTGCCGCCGCCCGCGCCCTTCGCCGCGCACGCGCCGCACGGGGCGGCCGAACAGATCGTCACCGTGGGCGGGTTGAGCAAGACGCACTGGGGCGGGCTGCGGGTGGGGTGGGTGCGGGCCGGGTCGCGGCTGATCACCGAGCTGGCGACCGCGCGCGTGCCCTCCGACATGGCGACGCCCGTCATCGAGCAGTTGATCACGCTGCATCTGCTGGAGCGCACGGACGACGTGCTGCGTCAGCGCCTGCCGCTGCTGCGGGCCCAGCGCGACTCCCTCGCCGCCGCGCTCACGCACCATCTGCCGGAGTGGCGGTGGCGGCTGCCGGCCGGCGGGCTCTCGCTCTGGGTGGACCTGGGGCAGCCGGTCGCCTCGGCGCTCGCGCAGGCCGCGCTCGCCCATGGCGTACGGATCGAGAGCGGGGCCCGGTTCGGGGCCGACCCCGGCACGCACGAGCACCGGCTCCGGATCCCCTTCACGGCGCGCGCCGAGGTCGGCGAGGAGGGGGTGCGACGGCTCGCGGCCGCGCTCGCGGGCGGGCTGCCCGCGACGGTACGGGAGGACGGCCACCCGCACTGGGTGGCGTGAACTGTTCGTTCAGGCGGACTATTTGGGCAACTGCAGGGGCAGGTGGGGCGGCCTGGAGGGCAAGCGGCAGCGCTATCGAGAGGGCTCGCCGAAGAGGTCCACGGCGGCCCGCACCCCGCCGAGCGCGGCCGTCAGGGCGCTCACCGAGCCGATCGCCGCGGCGACCAGAAGCAGGGAGCGGCGCAGGCGCGGGACCTCGGGGAGGCCGCCCGCGGCCATCGCGGCGAGCGCGGCCAGCTCGTCCTCGGCGATCGCGCGGTCGGGGAACTCGGCGGGATGCGCGGCCAGTTCACGGCGCAGCCGGGCCACGGCGGTGCGCAGCTCCGCCACTCTGGGGTCCGTACCGGTGTCCGCCACTGTCCGCCGTCCCACACCGCGCAACACAGCTCTCCCCCTCGCACTCCGTTGTGCGATGCCGTCGTGATTCCCGTGAATCTCGTGATTCCCGTGCCGGATCTCTTACGAGGTTCCGCGCCCGGTCTCTTGCCAGTTCAGATGGCCTCCGGCGGGCGCTGGTCATACGCCCGGGGGCCGCGGGCCAGTAAACGCCACGGGACACGGGCGGCGCCACTTCGGTGGCCGGAATCCGACGCCTCACTTTCCTGTGGGATTCGGGGGGCATTGCGGTATCCAGGAGGCATGACGCGTACACCGGATTCGCCCGGTACCGGCCCGGCCGCGCCCGTCGCGGGCCTGCTGCTCGCCGCGGGCGGCGGGCGGCGGCTCGGCGGGCGGCCCAAGGCCCTCCTGGAACACCGCGGCCGCCTCCTCGTGGAGCACGCCGTGGACGTGCTGCGGGCGGGCGGCTGCGAGCGGGTGCACGTGGTGCTCGGGGCGGCCGGTGCCGTCGTACGGGAGCGGGCGGCGGCCGCGCTGGCGGGCTGCGCCGTCGTCGACAACCCGGAGTGGGCGGAGGGCATGGGGTCCTCACTGCGTGCGGGGCTCGCCTCCCTGCACGGGACCGGGGCGGACGGGACCGGGGCGCACGGGATCGGGGCGGACGGGATCGGGGCGGACGGGACCACTGCGGCCGCCGCCCTCGTCGTCCTCGTCGACCAGCCGGGCATCGGCGCGGACGCGGTGGCACGCGTCCGGGCCGCCTACCGCTCGCCCGAGACCCTCGCCGCCGCCGCGTATGAGGGGCGGCGCGGGCACCCCGTGCTCTTCGGGTCCGCGCACTGGGCGGGCATCGCGGCGAGCGCGGTGGGCGATCGGGGCGCACGCTCGTATCTGAAGGAGAACGCGGACGCGGTGACGCTCGTCGAGTGCGGGGACGTCGCGGAGCCGTACGACATCGACACGGAGGCCGACCTGGGCCGCCTCGCCTGAGCGAGGGGAACCCGGGCCGCCTCGCGTGAGCGACGGGAAGGCGGGAACCCGCCCCCGAGCCGTGGACGGGCCCGGTCCACATGGAGTGACCGGCATGGCACTCAGCGCCATGTTCTGTCGACGAAGAGAATCTCGACGTCAACAAACCATTGAACTTCCACTATGAGGAAACTAGTATCCACTGTTCAGAAGCGCCTTTCCGCTTCGAGAGCGCCTGCGACGGTGCTCGGAGCCCTGGGCACCCAGTGCCACGGCGCACGCCTGTAGAAGTAGTGAAGTAGCTCGCTGAAGGAAGTGACAGCTCATGTCCGCACCAGCGCCCTCCCCGCTGGCCATCGTCGACGCAGAGCCCCTGCCCCGGCAGGAAGAGGTCCTCACCGACGCGGCGCTCGCCTTCGTGGCCGAGCTGCACCGGCTGTTCACGCCCCGGCGTGACGAGCTCCTCACCCGCCGCGCCGAGCGCCGCGCCGAGATCGCCCGCACCTCCTCCCTGGACTTCCTGCCGGAGACCGCCGCGATCCGCGCCGACGACTCCTGGAAGGTCGCCCCGGCCCCGGCCGCGCTCAACGACCGCCGCGTCGAGATCACCGGCCCGACCGACCGCAAGATGACCATCAACGCCCTCAACTCGGGCGCCAAGGTCTGGCTCGCCGACTTCGAGGACGCCTCCGCGCCCACCTGGGAGAACGTGGTCCTCGGCCAGGTCAACCTCGCCGACGCCTACGAGCGCCGCATCGACTTCACCGACCCGAGGTCCGGCAAGTCGTACGCCCTCAAGGACGCCGACCAGCTGGCCACCGTCGTGATGCGCCCGCGTGGCTGGCACCTCGACGAGCGCCACCTGCAGATCGACGGCCGCCCGGTCCCCGGCGCCCTGGTCGACTTCGGCCTCTACTTCTTCCACAACGCCAAGCGCCTCATCGAGCTCGGCAAGGGCCCGTACTTCTACCTCCCGAAGACGGAGTCGTACCTGGAGGCCCGCCTCTGGAACGACATCTTCGTCTTCGCGCAGGACTACGTGGGCATCCCGCAGGGCACGGTCCGCGCCACCGTCCTCATCGAGACGATCACGGCCGCGTACCAGATGGAGGAGATCCTCTACGAGCTGCGCGACCACGCGTCCGGCCTCAACGCCGGCCGCTGGGACTACCTCTTCTCCATCGTCAAGAACTTCCGTGACGGCGGCTCGAAGTTCGTCCTGCCGGACCGCAACCTGGTGACGATGACCGCCCCGTTCATGCGGGCGTACACCGAACTCCTCGTCCGCACCTGCCACAAGCGCGGCGCCCACGCCATCGGCGGCATGGCGGCCTTCATCCCGTCCCGCAAGGACGCCGAGGTCAACAAGGTCGCGTTCGAGAAGGTCAAGAACGACAAGGACCGCGAGGCCGGCGACGGCTTCGACGGCTCCTGGGTCGCCCACCCCGACCTGGTCCCGATCGCGATGGCCTCCTTCGACGCGGTGCTCGGCGAGAAGCCGAACCAGAAGGACCGCCTGCGCGAGGACGTCTCCGTGGCCCCCGGCGACCTGATCGCCATCGACTCGCTGGACGCGAAGCCCACGTACGACGGCCTCGTCAACGCCGTCCAGGTCGGCATCCGTTACATCGAGGCGTGGCTGCGCGGCCTCGGCGCCGTCGCGATCTTCAACCTCATGGAGGACGCGGCGACGGCGGAGATCTCCCGCTCCCAGATCTGGCAGTGGATCAACGCGGGCGTCGTCTTCGAGAACGGCGAGACGGCCACGGCGGACCTCGCGCGCAAGGTCGCGGCGGAGGAACTCGGCAAGATCCGCGAGGAGATCGGCGCCGACGCCTTCGCGGCGGGCAAGTGGCAGGAGGCCCACGACCTCCTCCTCCAGGTCTCCCTGGACGCCGACTACGCGGACTTCCTGACGCTTCCGGCGTACGAGCGGCTGGTCTGAGCCGGCGAGCTGAGCCGGGCGGCCCCGCCGCCCCCGTCATGCCTCCGGGCCCCGGCGCCGCACTGCGCCGGGGCCCGGTGCCGTTGTCGCCCGCCGGTCCTTACGATGTCGGTCGTCGATGTGGGACGACCGGACGGGGGCAGATGGTGAACAGCGGGCCGTACACGCAGTGGCCACAGATCGGGGGGCCAACTCCCTGGACCCCGTTGGACGATCACCTCCTCTATACGTGCCATGTCGTCGAGGACCTCGTGGCGGGCCGGCTCGCCGACCGGACGCCGATACCGTCGATGGCCCGCCTGGCGCCCGGGGAGCTGTCGCTCGCGGTGGGGCCCGCCGCCCGCGCCACCTGGCGGGGTCTCGGGGACGGCTCCTACACGCACACCTCGACGCTGGCCGTGGGGCGGACCGGGTTCGTGATCGGGAGCATGGTCGGCACGGCGCTCGGCAACGCGGCGCGGCGGCGACAGGCCGCGGCCAACGCCCAGGAGCGCTGGGTGCCCGACGGCCAGGGCGAGGTGACCGTCACCGACCGGCGCGCCTACTTCGGGCACCCGCAGAACTGGCTCGACCTCGGCTGGAGCGGCCTCGACACGGCGGACCTCGTCGCCCCCGACATCTTCCAGTGCTCCTTCCGGGACATGTACAACGGCTCGGCCCAGACGGTTCAACTCCACAGCTTCTGGGCGTCGTTGGTCTTTGTCCTGGCCGCGCATTCCGCCTTCCCCGCGCATCCCCGCCTCCTGGGCGGCACCTGGCTGCCTCCTGAGTTCGAGGCCAAGTGCCAGGCGTACGGGCGCACTTGCCCGCAAGTGCGCTGAGGTCGACCCCACCATGAGTCAACGTCTTTCCCAGCGTGCGCACGAAGAGCGGCGCGGCCTGCGGCTCTGGCCCGTCGGCACGGTCCTCGCCCTGGCCTTCGTCGTCGCTCTGCTCGTCGCCGCCGGGGTCTTCTACACCGCCTGGGACCTGCTGGGAGCACGGGAGTTGAAGCCCGAGCGCCGTATCGACTCCACGACGCTGTTCGACCTCGTCAAGCTCTCCTTCGGCGTGGTGGCCGGGGCCGGTGCGCTGGTGGCCCTGATCGTCGCCTACCGCCGCCAGCGCGTCGACGAGGACGGCGCGCTGCGGGACGCCACGCGCCTGCACACCGAACGCTTCACCGCGGCGGTGTCGCAGCTCGGCGACGACTCGGCCGCGGTGCGCCTCGGCGGCGTGCACGCGCTGGCCGGGCTCGCCGACGACGCCCCGACCCGCGAGCTCCGCCAGACCGCCATCGACGTCCTGTGCGCGTACCTGCGCCTCCCCTACGTCGCGGAGGCCGACCTCCCCGACGGCGACGCGCAGGCCCGGCACGCGTACCAGGCCCTGCGGGAGGTGCGGCACACCGTCATCCGGCTCGTACGGGATCACCTGCGGCTGGCGGCCGGGCATCCGCACTCGTGGCAGGGGCACGACTTCGACTTCACCGGGGTGGTGTTTGACGGCGGGGACTTCAGTGAGGCGGTGTTCTCGGGCGGGAAGGTCAGCTTCGGCGGGGCGGCCTTCTCCGGAGGGGAGGTGAACTTCGGCTCGGCGGTGTTCTCCGGGGGCGAGGTCAGCTTCCGGGAGGCCGCCTTCTCCGATGGTGAAGTGAGCTTCCTCGGGGCGAAGTTCAGCGGTGCCACGGTCCACCTCCTGAAAGCGCAGTTCTCCGGCTGCGGGGTCAGCTTCCTCGGGGCCAAGTTCTCCGGCGGCACCGTCTTCTTCACCGGGTCGGTGTTCTCCGACGGCTGGATCAACCTCTTCGGCGCGCAGTTCTCCGGAAGCGAAGTCGTCCTCACCGGGGCGGTGTTCTCCGGCGGCAGGGTCGACTTCAGCGCGGCGGAGTTCGCTGCCGGGGACGTCGACTTCCAGAGCGCGACGTTCCACGAAGGCACGGTCGACTTCGACAACGCGGCGTTCCTCGGCGGCACGGTCGACTTCAAGAACGCGACCGGCAGGGCGCCGCACCATCTGCTCCCGCAGTACGGGGAGACCGTACCGGCCGGGGTGGTCCTGCCCCCGGCCTGGCTCACGGGCCGCCCATAAACGGCCACGCCCCTACCCCTGCCTGTTCCGTGTGCACGCCCACAGCACCAGCCCCAGGCAGCTGAACCCGGCGCCCAGCCCGCACACCGCGCCCCAACCCGCCACCGCGTAAAGGGACGTCGAGGCGATCGCGCCGGTCGCGCTGCCGATCGAGTAGAAGATCATGTAGCCGCCGATCAGCCGGCTGCCCGCCTCCGGGTGCAGCGCGTAGATCAGCGTCTGGTTGGTGACATGGACCGCCTGCACGGCGAGGTCGAGCAGGAGCACCCCGAGGAACAGCGCCCAGAGCGAGCTCCGGGTGAAGGCCAGGGGCAGCCACGAGACGGCCAGCAGGGCCAGCGCGCCGCCGGTCGTACGCCGGGAGAGCCCGCGGTCGTTGAGGCGCCCCGCCGCGTTCGCGGCCAACGCGCCCGCGACACCGATCAGGCCCAGCGCCCCGATCTCGCTGTGGGACATGGAGTACGGGGCCTCGCTGAGCGGCAGCGCGACGCTGCTCCACAGGGTGCTGAACGAGGCGAAGACCAGCAGGCCGAACAGGGCTCGCAGCCGGAGCAGCCGCTCCCCCGCGAACAACGTGACGGTGGAGCGCAGGAGTTGACCGTAGCCGAGGCGCGGGGCCGTAGGCGTGGCCCCTCCGTGGCGCGGCAGCACGCGGTGCAGGACGAGGGCGAGCAGCGCGGTGAGCGCCGCCGAGGCGGCGTAGACGGAGCGCCAGCCCGCCAGGTCGGCCAGGAGGCCGGACACGGTGCGGGCCAGCAGGATGCCGATGACCACGCCGCTGGTGACCAGGCCGACGACCCGGCCGCGTCCGGCGGGCGGGGCCAGTGACGCCGCGAAGGCGACCAGTGTCTGCGTGACCACGGCGAGCAGCCCCGTGGCGGCCATGCCCACGAGCAGGATCGCCGCGGTGCGGGCGGTGGCCACGCCCGCCGACGCCACGACGAGGAGCAGCAGTTGGGCGACGACGAGCCTCCTGCGGTCGGTCACGTCGCCCAGCGGCACGAGGAAGAAGAGCCCCAGGCCGTAGCCGACCTGCGTGAGGGTGACGACGCTGCCGACGAGTGCCGGGCTCATGGAGAGGTCGTCGCCCATGGTCACGAGGAGCGGCTGGGAGAAGTAGACGTTGGCGACGGCGGCGCCGCAGGCGACGGCGAAGAGGGTGACGACGGCGCGGGAGAGGACGAACTCCTCGGAGCCGTCCCCCCGCGCACCGTCCCCCCGCGCACCGGCATCACAATGGCCCGTCGCCGTCACGCAGTTGCCCGACATCAGCACCCTCCCCATCCTGGTTGCAACTTGCTACCAGCGAGGACGGTAGCCCCACTGGTAGCATGTTGCAACCAGATCGGAGCTGCACAGCTGGGGAAGGAAGAGAGGGCGGTCGCCATGGTCACCAGAACCCGCTTCGACGACAGCGAATGTCCCGTCGCCCGGTCCGTGGACGCGATCGGCGACTGGTGGTCCCTGCTGATCGTGCGGGACGCCTTCGACGGCAGCCGGCGCTTCGGGGAGTTCCAGCGCAGCCTCGGCGTCGCGAAGAACATCCTCACCACGCGCCTGCGCACCCTCGTCGCCGGGGGCGTCCTCGAATCCGTCCCCGCCTCGGACGGCAGCGCCTACCGCGAGTACGTGCTGACGCCGAAGGGCAAGGCGCTGTTCCCCGTCATCGTGGCCCTGCGGCAGTGGGGCGAACAGAACTTCTTCGCCCCCGGCGAACCGCACTCGGAGCTGGTCGACCGCCGCCGGGGAGAGCGCCTGCGCGCCCTGGAGGTCCGCTCGGCGGACGGGCGCCGCCTGGATCCCGACGACACCACGGTCCACAAGGTCTCGGCGCAGTGACCCGAGTTGACCTCAGTTCCACGGATCCGTGAACGACCGGCCGGGGACCGGCTTGGCGATGAGGGCCACGGGGGTGAAGAAGTTGACCTGGCCGATCGCGAACATCAGCGTGGCGAGCGCCTTCGGCTCATAGTGCTCGGCCGCCAGCGCGTACAGCTCGTCGGAGACCCGCTCGCCGTCCGCGGTCGGCTGGAGCACGGCCTCCACCAGCGCCAGCGCGGCACGCTCCGCACCGGTGAAGTACGGCGAGTCCTGCCAGGACGCCACCGACGTGATCCGCTCCTGCGACTCCCCCGCCTTGTTCAGGAATCCCGTGTGCAGAACGGTCAGGTAGGTGCTGCCGGCGATCTGTCCGGCGCGCAGCTGGACCAGGCTGATCGTCGAGCGCGGCACCGAACCGTTGCCGGTCACCTTGAACAGGGCCGCCGACACCTCCGCCATCCCGGGAACGAGCCCCGCCGGGTCCTCCGTCATCCTCGGGGTCATCGGAACCTCTGCCGTGATCGATCGCGTTGCCATCACTGTCTCCTTGGGGCATTCGAATCGCTTTCACTGCCCTGACGGATCGCGAGGGAGAAGTGTGACCGCCCGCCGGGACTTGTCCGGTGCGAGGGCTTGCGGATCGGCGGAGAAGCGGTGCGCTGGTGGACACGAGCTACCCGAGGAGGAACGGCATGGCCCACGTCACGTCCCGGGACGGAACACCCATCGCCTTCGACCGTACGGGAGCCGGCCCCGCCCTCGTCCTCGTCGGCGGGGGCCTGGACGACGGCGCCGAGAACGCCCCGCTCGCCGTCGAGTTGGCCGCCCACTTCACCGTGCTCAACTACGCCCGCCGGGGCCGGGGTGAGAGCGGTGACACCCTGCCCTACGCCCTGGAGCGGGAGTTCGAGGACCTGGAGGCGCTGATCAACGAGCTGGTCAACGGGACCGACAGCCGGTCGGTCCACGTCTACGGCGTCTCGACCGGCGGCGCGCTCGCCCTCGAAGCCGCCGCGGCCGGAGTCCCCGGGATCGGCAAGCTCGCGGTCTACGAAGTCCCGTACAACATGGCGGCGGACTGGCCCCGCCAGTGGCAGGCGTACGTCCGCGAGCTGCACGCACTCCTGGAAGCGGACCGCCGTGGCGACGCGCTCGCCCTGTTCATGCGCCTGGCGGGCACCTCCGAGGAAGACATCGCGGAGGCCCGGAAGGCGCCCTTCTGGCCGGGCCTGGAGCCCCTCGCGCCCACGCTCGCCTACGACGCGGCCTGCGCGGGCGACGGGCAGCCGCCCACGGCCCGTCTGGCCCGCATCGCCCAGCCGACCCTCGTGGTGACGGGCGACGAGCGCCCCGCCGACGCCGCGCTCTGGGTCCGGGCCCTCGACCGGGCCGCCGACACGATCGCCGCGAGCATCCCGCACGCGCGCCGGGCGACGTGGCCGGGCCAGTCGCATGTGGCGGACCCGAAGGTGGCCGCGCGCGAACTCGGCCGGTTCTTCGCGGGCGGATGAGAGGCCGGCCCCTCCGCCGAGACGGCCGGGTCACCTCGACTCGGCGCACAGATATCCGCCGCTGATCAGGATCCGCTCCCGCGCGGCCACACCCGACCCGCAGGCTTCCTCTCCCAGCACCTTCAGATGCTGGTCGGTGCCCTTGACCCGCACCTCGTAGTCGGCGGCCTCCGCCCAGCAGGGCACCTTGCCCCACTCGGACGAGCCCTCGCCGTCGCCCATGGAAACGTCCCTGTACAGGCAGTCGCCCACATCGGCCGACTCGACGGAGCCGTGCCATTCGCGGCTGACGAACCCGGAGAAGCCCTGGTTGGTGGCGTACAGGAGCAGGGCGAGGCCGAGGGCGACGACGACGGCCATGAAGCAGCCGCCGGAGGAGGATGACGAGGAGGAGGACGACGACTTCGAACTGCCCGGGGAATGGGCGCTGTTCGGGGATCTCGAGCCGCTCTTGGGCTGCTGCCGCGCGGTCCCCTGGGGCTTCGGCCGGGACGTCGCCGTGCCCCTGCTCGCCGCACTCCCCGCACTCGCCGCGCTCAGACTGCTCCCCGGCGTCAGCACCAGGCCCGTCCCCTGCACGCGAGCCGTCAGCCGCAGGGTCGTCCCCGCCTTCACGTATGTCTCGTTGGGCGCGCTCCGCGGCCCGCCGGTGATCCACGCGCGCACGTCGCGGTCGCCCGCCTCGATCTCGAAGGTGCCGGTGCGGCCCACCGGGATGCGCCCGACGAGCACGTCGTCGACGAGGAGCCGCAGGAGCGTGCCGACGTCGTTGGTGACCTTCAGCGTCGCCCGCTCAGCCCGCCCCCAGCTCCCGGCCCGCCCCGGGCTCCCGGCCCGCTCAGGCCGCTCGGTCCGTTCCGCGCGCTCCACCTCTTCCTGCTCTTCCTGCTCTTCCTGCTCTTCCAGCTCTTCCAGCTCTTCCAGCTCTTCCAGCTCTTCCAGCAGCTTGGTGGTGCCATCCGAACCCCCGCCCCCCGGCGCCGACTTGAGCATCTCCTCGGCCTGCTCCATCGAGGGCCGCGCGTCCGGCTCCTTCGCGAGCAGACGCGTGATCAGCGGTTCGAGGCGCCCGGCACGACGCAGCGGCGGCGGGTCGTCGTACGCGACCGCGTGCAGCGAGGCCGCCGCCGTGTCCCGCTGGAACGGGCTGCTCCCCTCCGCCGCCTCGTACAGCGTCGTGCCCAGCGAGAAGAGGTCGCTCGGGGTGCCGCCCCGGTCCCCCAGGGCGCGTTCCGGCGCGAGGTAGGGCGCGGAGCCGATGACCGCGCCCGTCACGGTCAGGGAGGTACCCTCCTCGGATGCGGCGATGCCGAAGTCGGTGAGGAGGATCTGCCGGTCCTCGGTGAGCAGTACGTTGGCGGGCTTCACGTCGCGGTGCACGATGCCCGCACGGTGCGCGGCGCCGAGCGCGGCGAGCAGCGCGGCGGCGATGTCCTCGACGGCGGACGGCGCCAACGGCCCGCTCTTGAGGCGGTCTTGGAGCGTACCGCCGCTGACGAGCTGCATCACGATCCAGGGGCGGTCGTCGTGCATGACGACGTCGTGGACGGTGACGACGTTCGGATGGTCGCGCAGCCGCGCGGCGCTGAGGGCCTCCCGTTCGGCGCGCTTGAGCCGCGCGGACTGTTCCGCGGCCGACAGCTCCGGGCGCAGCCACAGCTCCTTGAGCGCCACCCGGGTCTCCAGGCGCCCGTCGTGCGCCTCCCACACGCGGCCCATGCCGCCGGACCCGAGGACCCGGACCAGCCGATAGCGGTCCGCGATCACGTCGCCCTCGCACGCCCCCTGCGTCACAGCTCCCCCTGCCTGCCACCTGAGCGGAGTCCCGCATCGTAGAGCGCCTGGGGGCACGTTCCGGTTCCACTCAACCGGAGCCATCTCAAGGGGAGTTCACCCTCGATCAACCATCGATCAGCCCTCGATCGGCCCTCGATCGGCCCTCAACAGGAACTCACCGCGTCTGCGGCCTCCCCTGCAAGTCCGGCACCCTCTTCAGCCACGCGGGCCGCCCCGCCTCCACCGCACGCGCCCGTCGCACGTCCTCCGAGGCGAGCTCGTCGCGCGAGGGGAAGCCGTCGGGCAGCCACGCCGCGGAGGACCGGGCGCGCTCCGCGAGATACGTGACGTACGCCTCCCGGACCTCCTCGGGGCCGGCGAACCCGGGCTCCCCCGCCAGCCACGCCTCCGGCACCTCCGCCACGATCTCCCGCAACAGCTCCTCGGTCACCTGCGGCGCCAGCTCCGCGTCCGCCGCCCGGGCGTCCGGCCCGTAGCCGCCGAGCGCGTGGTGGCGGAAGTCGTACGCCTTGTCGGGCGCCGACGTGCCCCAGCGGTGGTGGAAGACCAGCGCCGCCCCGTGGTCGATCAGCCAGAGCCGGGGCGGCTGCACCCCGAACGTCGGCCAGATCATCAGGTTCGAGCTGTGCACCGTGCGGTCCACGTTCGCGGTGAGGGCGTCGAGCCAGACGATGCGGCCCGCCTCCAGCGGGTCCACGTCGATCGCCTCGGGCGTGAAGTCGGCGGCGCCCGGCAGATAGTCCATGCCCAGGTTGAGCCCGGCGCTGGCGTGCAGCAGGTCCTGGACCTCCTGGTGCGGCTCGTCGGCGGCGACCGCCGGGTCGAAGTGGACCAGCACCAGGTCCGGGAAGCGCAGCCCGAGGCGGCGGGCGAGCTCGCCCACGATGATCTCGGCGACCAGCGCCTTGGTGCCCTGCGCGGAGCCGGTGAACTTCACGACGTACGTACCGAGGTCGTCGGTCTCCACGACGCCGGGCACGGAGCCACCGGCCCGCAGCGGGGTCACATACCGGACAGCAGTCACTTCTCGCAGCACACCGGCCACCTTAAGCGGCCGCGCGGCCGCCCCGCGATCAGGTTTCCCGCAGGGCCGCCAGGGCCTTGGCGAGGCGGCCCTCGCCCGTGACCTCGATGCGGCCGTCCCGCACCCCCTCCGCGAGCGTCACCGCCCCCCGGCTCACCTCGGCGCAGGTCTCGGCGGACAGTGCGAGGCGGACGTCGGGGTCCGTGGGCGCCGGGCCGTCGCCGTACCCGGTGTCACCGGCGGCGTCCCCCACCGGCGTCTCCCCCACGCGCACGTGGAACTGCCCCTCGTCCAGGCGCACTTCCGCGACCCCCGGCACCCCGAGCCCCGCCAAGTGCCGCAGCAGCGGCAGCGCGAACCAGTGCGCGCGCACCGCGTCCGTGTCCCTGCGCTCGGCGAGGGCCGGGGCACCCCACGTGCCGAGCGCCTGCAGGACGGGGAGCAACTCGCGCCCCCGGCCGGTGAGTTCGTAGACGGAGGCCGCCGCGGGCGGCGGGAGCCTGCGGCGGGTCACCAGACCCTCGCGCTCCATGTCCTTGAGGCGCGAGGCGAGGACGTCCGTACTCACGCCCGGGAGGTCGGCGTGCAGGTCCGTGTAGCGGCGCGGCCCGACGAGCAGCTCGCGGACGACCAGCAGGGTCCAGCGGTCGCCCACCGCGTCGAGGGCGCGGGCGGCCGCGCAGTACTGGTCGTAGCTGCGCCTGGAGGGTGTACGGCGAGGTGGCATGCGACGCAGTCTAAGCAATTTGTTGGACTTTCCAAGGTGCTACTTGGTAAAACCAAGTCACTAACGTCACAGGAGGCGCGTCGCATGGAGTTCCGGCAGTCGAGCAAGCTCAGCGAGGTCTGTTACGAGATCCGGGGCCCCGTCATCGAGCACGCCAACGCCCTGGAGGAGGCGGGCCACAGCGTGCTCCGCCTCAACACGGGCAACCCCGCGCTGTTCGGCTTCGAGGCGCCCGAGGAGATCGTCCAGGACATGATCCGGATGCTCCCCACGGCCCACGGCTACACGGACTCCCGCGGCATCCTCTCGGCCCGCCGCGCCGTCGCCCAGCGCTACCAGGCCCTCGGCCTGACGGAGGTCGACGTCGACGACATCTTCCTCGGCAACGGCGTCTCCGAGCTCGTCTCCATGGCCGTCCAGGCCCTCCTGGAGGACGGCGACGAGGTCCTCATCCCGGCCCCCGACTTCCCGCTCTGGACCGCCGTCACCACCCTCTCCGGCGGCAAGGCCGTGCACTACCTGTGCGACGAGCAGGCGGACTGGTACCCCGACCTCGACGACATGGCCGCGAAGATCACCGACCGCACCAAGGCCGTCGTGATCATCAACCCGAACAACCCCACCGGCGCCGTCTACCCCCGCGAGGTCCTCGAAGGCATCCTCGACCTGGCCCGCCGCCACGGCCTGATGGTCTTCGCCGACGAGATCTACGACCAGATCCTCTACGACGGCGCCGTCCACCACAGCGTCGCCTCGCTCGCCCCCGACCTGGTGGTCCTGACCTTCTGCG
The DNA here is from genome assembly GCF_042740175.1 of Streptomyces sp. NPDC059009. Lineage (NCBI taxonomy): Bacteria > Bacillati > Actinomycetota > Actinomycetes > Kitasatosporales > Streptomycetaceae > Streptomyces > Streptomyces sp. NPDC059009. The sequence goes on from NZ_JBHYJB010000048.1 coordinate 21,317, forward strand.
GCCTCTCCAAGACGCACCGCGTCGCGGGCTTCCGCTCGGGCTGGATGGTGGTGACCGGACCCAGGCAGCACGCGAAGAGCTACCTGGAGGGGCTCACCATGCTCGCCTCCATGCGGCTGTGCCCCAACGCCCCCGCCCAGTACGCCATCCAGGCCGCGCTCGGCGGCCGCCAGTCCATCCACGAGCTCACCGCCCCGGGCGGCCGCCTCCACGAGCAGCGCGACAAGGCGTGGGAGAAGCTCAACGAGATCCCGGGCGTCAGCTGCGTGAAGCCCAAGGGCGCGCTGTACGCCTTCCCGCGCATCGACCCGAAGGTGCACCCCATCGTCGACGACGAGAAGTTCGTCCTCGACCTCCTGCTCCGCGAGAAGATCCAGGTCGTCCAGGGCACCGGCTTCAACTGGCCGCGCCCCGACCACTTCCGCATCCTCACGCTGCCGTACGCCGACGACCTGGACGCCGCGATCAGCCGCATCGGCCGCTTCCTCAGCGGCTACCGGCAGTGACGTACCGTCGGTCCGCATGAGCCACGACTGCGCCGCCTGCCCGCTCCCCTCGTACACCCAGTTCGCCTCGCCCGAGCTGGTCGGGCCGATCGTGTACGAGGGCCACGACCGCGCCGACGACCCCGCCTGGCGGGAGTCCGGCGCGGCCACGCTCGACGACTACGCGCGCTGGTGCGGGCACCTGTGCGGCCTCACCTGCTTCCGCATGGCACTGGGCCCCGCCGCCCCCAGCCTCTTCGAACTCCGCGACGGGGCGCTGAAGTTCGGGGCCTACACGGAGGACGCGGAGGGCGAGATCCGGGGTCTCGTCTATGCGCCGTTCGCGGAGTACGCGCGCGAGGTGCACGGTGTCGGCGCCACCGTGCACCGGCATCTCTCGGTCGACGAGGTCATCGGCCTGCTCGACGAGGGGCGCACCGTCATGGCCTCCGTGCACTTCGAGATCCGGCGCCCGCAGCGCCCCGCGCCCGGCCGGGGCGGGCACCTGGTGCTCCTGACCGCCCGCACCCCGGACGGCAGGCTCCACTTCCACAACCCCTCCGGCATCGACGCCGCCACCCGCACCGCCGCCCTCGCACCGGAACACTTCGAGCCGTTCTTCGCGGGACGCGGCGTGTCCATGTACTGACGGAGGGTGCTGACAGCGGGTCATCGCTGCTGCCAGGATGGCCGGATGATGCGTGGAGGCAGGGTCGCCGTCGTGGGCGGCAGCATCGCCGGGTGCGCCGCGGCCGTCGCCGCACACCGGGGCGGCGTGGACGAGATCACGGTGTACGAGCGGGCGGCGGGCGACCTCGCGGAGCGCGGCGTCGGACTCGCGGCACACAACTCCCGTTACGCGGAGCTGGAGTCGGCCGGGTACATGGACGCGGGCATGCCGTGGGTGCAGCTGGTGCGCCGCCGGTGGTACGTGCGCGACGAGGCGGGGCCGGGCGCGGGGGCGAGGTCGGGGCCGGGGTCGCTCGGACGCGAGTTCGCCGTGACGCCGTTCCCCTTCCGTACGTACAACTGGGGTCCGCTGTGGCGGGAGTTGCGCGAGCGGGTACCCGCGGCGGTGCGGTTCCGGGAGGGCGCTCGGGTGGTCGCGGTGCGACCCGGCCCCGACGGCGCCGAGGTGGAGACGGAGAGCGGGACCGGCGAACGCTTCGACCTGGTGATCGGCGCGGACGGCTACCGCTCGGTGGTCCGCGAGTCCTTCGCCGAGGTCCGCCCCGCGTACGCCGGGTATCTCGCCTGGCGCGGCGCCTACCCCGAACACCGGCTCCCGCACCCGGAGTTGTGGGCGCGCGAGGACGCCGTGTACGCGGTCTTCCCGGGCGGCCACCTCATCGTCTACCGCATCCCGGACGACCACGGCGGCGACCGCGTCAACTGGGTCCTCTACACCGCCCCGCCGGCAGACCTGGACCTCGGCCTCGACCGGGACCTGGGCCTCGCGACCCCGACCAGCCTCCCGCCCGGCGGCCTCACCAAGGCCCTGGACGACCACCTCAGCTACGTGGCGGAACAGCTGCTGCCGCCCTACTGGGGCGAGTTGGTGCTCACGACCGCGCCCGCCGAGCGCTTCCTCCAGCCCATGTACGACTTCACGGCGCCCCGCTACACCGCGGACCGCGTCCTGCTCATGGGCGACGCGGCCACGGTCGCCCGCCCGCACACCGGCGCGGGCGCGGTCAAGGCGCTGCAGGACGCCACGGTCCTGGAGTCCGCCTTCGCGACCGCCACGACCTGGCCGGACGCCCTCGACACGTACGACACCGACCGCACCGTGGCCGGCCGCACGATGGTCGACCTGGGCCGGGCGCTCGGCCGTGCCCTCGTACAGGAGACGCCGGACTGGCGCGCGCTCGACCAGGCGGGCCTGGAGGCGTGGTGGAAACAGGCGGACGGCTCCGGGGCGTTCGGGGGGCGCGAGCTGCGGCGGTAGCGCGGGGCGCGGAGCGCGCGGCAGCGGGCGCCCGGAGAGCGGCGACCGAGGGGAGCGCGGCGCCCACGCCGGTGGGCAGCGGACGATGCGCCGTGCGAGGCCCGGATCCGCCTCCCGTTTTGGGGTTGTCGCCCCAAGATCAATAGGATCCGGCGATGATCACAAGACACCGGCCGGCGGGCTGGGCGCCGGCCCTGCTCGCCGCCCTGACCGCGGGGCTCGTCGCCGTGGGCGGCCCCGCCCTCGCCGACGACGAGGCGCCCGACGAGCCGCAGCAGGCCGCGCCCAAGGTCGAGTTGATGCTCGACGTCAGCGGGTCCATGCGGGCCAACGACATCGACGGCCGCTCCCGGATGGCCGCCGCGAAGCAGGCGTTCAACGAGGTGCTCGACGCGACGCCGGACGACGTCGAGCTCGGCATACGCACCCTCGGCGCCAACTACCGCGGCGACGACCGCAAGACGGGCTGCAAGGACACCGAGCTCCTCTACCCGGTCGGCAAGCTCGACTCGGCGGGCCGCACCGACGCGAAGGCCGCCGTGGCGACGCTCGCGCCCACCGGCTGGACCCCGATCGGCCCGACGCTCCTCAAGGCCGCCGACGACCTGGACAAGGGCGACAAGGAGGCGAGCCGCCGCATCGTCCTCATCTCCGACGGCGAGGACACCTGCCAGCCGCTCGACCCGTGCGTGGTCGCCCGCGACATCGCCGCCAAGGGCATCCACCTCACCATCGACACGCTCGGCCTGGTGCCGGACGCCAAGACCCGCGACCAGCTCAGCTGCATCGCCGAGGCCACCGGCGGCACCTACACCTCGGTCCGGCACACCGACGAACTCTCCGGCCGCGTCAAGCAGTTGGTGGACCGCGCCGCCGACCCGGTGGCCACGCCCGTGGCCACCGAGGGCGCCGCGCAGTGCACCGACGCGCCCGAGCTGAAGTCCGGCCTCTACACCGACCGCGAGACCTTCGGCGAGCACCGCTACTACCGCGTTCCCGTGAAGCCCGGCCAGGAGCTCCGCGCCTCCGTGAGCGTCGGCGCCGACCGGGCGGTCGACCCCGACTACGGGGTGCTGCTCACCGCGTCCACCGAGAGCGGCCGCGAACTGGTGCGCGGCGCCGAGGCGGGCGACGGCCGCACCGACGTCATCTCGACCGGCCTGCGCTACCCGAAGGCTGAAGCCGAGGACGACGAGGACGAGGACCAGGCCGAGTCCGTCTGCCTGCGCGTGAGCAACTCCTTCTCCGCGCCCGCCTCCGTCAAGCGCACGCCCGGCCTGCCCGTCGAGCTCGCCGTGGACGTCGTGGACGGCCCGGACCAGGCGTCCGACGTGGCCTTCTTCGGACTCGGCCACGGCTGGTGGCTGCTCGGCCTGCTGGTCCTGACCGGCTTCGTCGGCGGCGTCATCTGGGGCTGGCTGTCGCGCTGGCGCTTCGCGGTGTGGAGGACCAACTGATGCGTACGGTACGTGTGTTGCGCAACTCCGCACTCCTGGCGGGGGCGGCGCTGCTGGCCCTCGCGGGCCCGGCGACGGCCGACAACGGCGACAAGGACAGCGAGTCGGCACCCCCGTCCCAGGCGGGCACCTCCTTCCGCACCGCCACCGCGCTGACCCCCGACGCGGACGAGGCGGCCACGGCCGACGCCTCCACGGGCGACTACCTGTACTGGTCGTTCCCCGCGGACGCCGGGCAGCGCGCCACCGTGCACACCACGGTGAAGCTGCCCGAGGCCGCCGCCCGGCACGCCGCGTCGACCTGGCAGCTCGACGTGTACGACGGGCTCCGCCGCCACCAGGCGTGCCGCCTCGGCACGCCGACGAGGACGGCGGCCCAGGACGCGGGCTCGGTCTCGCTCTCCTGCACCCTGCGCACGGTCAGGTCCTGGTCGGAGCAGTGGGCCAACGACCCGCTCCCCGGCACCTATTACGCCCGTCTGACCGTCACCGGCCTCAAGGCGGACGACCTGGGCGCGCCCGTGCGGGCCGAGGCGAAGGTCACCACGACCGACGCGGGCGGCGCGCAGGCCGTCGACGGCAAGCTCGCCGAGCCGCTGGTGCCCGGCGCGGGCAGCGCGGGCAAGACGGTCGCCGACGCCGAGCCCGAGGACGGCTGGGCCTCCGGCTGGTGGTCCTCGCGCTGGATCTGGACCGGCCTCGGCGGCGTCCTCGCGGCGCTCGCCGGCATCGGCGGCTATGCCCTGACGCGCGGCTCGGGCCGCCCTTCGAGGGTGCCGCCCGCCGTCTGACCTGCCCGTCATGGCAATCTCGGTGGTGGCCGTGCCACACGGCAGGGCCACCACCGAGCGAACGGACGGTACGCGAACCATGGGTGATCTGCTCCTCGTGCGGCACGGCGAGACCGAGTGGTCCCTGAGCGGCCGGCACACGAGCTGGACGGAGATCCCCCTCACCGAGAACGGCCGCAGGCAGGCCCGTTCCCTCGCCCCGCTGGTCGGCACGTACCGCATCGGCGCGGCCTTCACGAGCCCCCGCGAGCGCGCCCGCGAGACCGCGGCGCTCGCCGGGTTCCCGGACGCGACGGTGGACCCGGACCTCGCCGAGTGGGACTACGGCGCCTACGAGGGCGTCACCACCGTCGAGATCCACCGCACCCGCCCCGACTGGTACCTGTTCACGGACGGCGCCGCCCCCGGCCCGCCGGAGCACCCCGGCGAGAGCCCCGAGCAGGTGGCGGACCGCGCGGACCGCATGCTGGCGAAGGTCGACGCCGCCCTCGCCAACAACGAGGGCAGCGTCCTCCTCTTCGCCCACGCCCACTTCCTGCGCGCCCTGACCGCCCGCCGCCTCGGCCTGCCCGCGTCGGGCGGCTCGATCTTCCTGCTCGCGACGGGGACGGTGAGCCGCCTCAGCACGGAGCATGGACGGCCGGTGGTGGCGAGCTGGAACGTACGGCCGTAACAGCGCGAGCGAGAAAGGGGGATTGACAGGGGATTGACAGAGATGTCCGCGATATCCAAATGGTCCGAACGCCACGCCTTGAAGCTGCCCTGGATCATCGTCCTCGGCGGCGCCGCATCGGTATTCACCGGAGACCACCTGTGGCGCTGGGCCGCCTCCCTGGGCCCGGGCGCGGCCGCCGCCTTCGGCGCGTTCTGCGGCAGCGCGGCGGTCTGCGTCTGGACCCTGGCCGCCGCCACCTTCGAGCGCCGCCAGTGGCTGCGCCTCTCGGGCACGGTGGCCGTGGGCGTGGTCGCGTTCCTGGCCCTGGCCTGCTTGATCCCGGGCCGCCGCCGCCTCACCGGCTCCCTCGCCCTGCCGGACGACCAGCGCATGTGGGTGGAGGAGCACCCTTCGGTGTGGTGGGCGATCGGGGGCGGCGTCGCGTTCGGGGCACTGGCGCTCTGGCAGGCGAAGCGATCGGCGAGGCCACCCCGCTGATCACTCCATGTAAGGTCCCGTCTCCCTCGGCCTGGGACATGTGGCCGTCGTCGCCGGGGCGTTCTGAGGTTTCCCTCGGACCGGCAGGCGCTCAGTCCGTCGCGGGCGGCGCCACCAGCCCATCGTCCTGCCCCGCCCGCCGCAGCGACTCCGCCACGAAGCCGCTGCCCTTCAGCTCCTCGACCACCTCGGCGAGGAACCGCACCGTCTCGGGCCGCCGCCCCTTCGTCGTCCCCACCGCCTGCCGGATCTGCATGAACCGGTCCTCGATCAGCCGGACTTCGGGGTGCGCGGCGACGTACGCGGTCATCGGCTGCCGGATGCCCGCGCCCGCCTCGAGGCCCTCCTCGCGGAACGTGTCGACGCCCTCCGCGCCCCGTACGACGGTCGCGTGCCGCAGGGTCCGGGTGAGGAACAGGTCGTAGGCCGACCCCTTCTTGACGCCGATGCGGACGCCGTCCCGGTCGACGTCGGCGGCCTCGGTGAAGTCCGCGTCCTGGGGCACCACATAGACGCCCTCGATGACGACGTACGGCGCCGTGAAGGCGACCTCGGCCTCCCGTGCGGGCTCCACGGCCAGGAAGCACAGGTCGGCGCGGCCCGTCGCCATCGCCTCGTACGAGGCCCGCGCCGCGTCGAAGCAGAGGAACTCCACGGGAAGCCCGAGCCGGGCGCCGACCTCGCGCGCGATGTCGACCGTGATGCCGCCGGGCGCCTCCGGGGTGCCCTGGGCGAGGACCGGGTTGCCAAGGTTGATGGAGGCACGCAGCACGCCGGTGGGCGCGAGGTCCTCGGCGACGGCGGGGCTCGGGGCGGCGGCGGTCGGGTTGGTCATGTGCCGGAGTGTAGGTCCGTACGGGATCAAGCGCCCGAATCCGGACCCGTACGTGATCAAGCGCACTCCGCCCCAAGAGAGTTCCGGTTTCACGTGCCGCCGGGACTGCGAAAGACTCGTGATCATGCGATACGGCGTGAACCTTCTCAACTTCGGCCCCGGCACCACCCCCGACTCCCTCGTCCGGCAGGCGGCCGACGCCCGCGCGCTCGGCTTCCGCTTCGCGATGATCTCCGACCACATCGCGGTCACCCCCGATGTGCACGAGGTCTACCCCGCCCCGTTCTACGACCAGTTCGTGCTCGCCGCCCACCTCGCGGGCCGCGTCCCCGGCCTCCAGCTCGGCACCACGATCACCGTCATCCCCTACCGCCACCCTCTCCAGACGGCCCGCCTCGCCGCCAACATCGACCGCCTCAACGACGCCGGGTTCATCCTCGGCGCGGGGGTGGGCTGGTCGCGCGCCGAGTACGAGGTCCTCGGAGTGCCCTTCGAGGAGCGCGGCGCGATCACGGACGAGTATCTGACCGCGATCCGGGCGGCGTTCAGCGAGGAGCAGGTCTCCTTCCAGGGCCGCTACGTCTCGTACGAGGGCGTGCACACCACCCCCACCCCCGCGACCCGCCCCCGGCTTCCCGTCTGGGTGGGCGGCAACTCGCCCGCCGCCCAGCGCAGGGCGGCCCGGCTCGGCGAGGGCTGGCACCCGTTCATGCCGACCCTCGACGCGCTGCGCACCGCGCTCCCTCGGATCGCGGCCGAGGCGGAGGCGGCGGGCCGCCCGGCGCCGGAGCTGGTGCCCCGCCTCCAGATCCGCCTCACCGAGGGCTCCGCGACCCCCGACACCGCCGACCGCCCGCTGGGCCACGGCAGCGTCGACCAGCTCCGCCGCGACCTGACCACCCTCGCCGAACTGGGCACGACCCACGTCCTGTTCGACACCTACCCGGGCTCCCCCGGCGAGCGGGGCAGCGCGGCGGACGACCTGCGCGTGCTTGAGCTGCTGGCCGAGAAGGTGGTGGACGTGGAGAGCGGAGAGGTGCGCTGAGCCGGGACGTGCGCTGAGCGCGCCTCCGGTCGGCCACCTCGGACGGCGATTGTCAGTGGGGCGGGGCACCATCGGTGTCATGGGGAAACCGACGACGGCGGCACAGCGCCGCATCATCGAGGCCGCGGACCCGGAGACGGGCCGTCTGACGGGAAGCGAGGCCCAACTCGCGGGCCTGGTGCGGCTGCGCCTCGCGTTCCGGCATCCCCGGCCGCCGCATGCGTACTTCCTGACGCCTGCGGGCCATCGCATACGGGAGGGAGAACCGGACCCGGCACCGGCACCCCGTCCCCCGGCGGCGGACAGCTCGGCCTTCGCGGCCCGCACCGGGACGGAGCAGACCGTCCCGGCGACCACCGGGCCTGCCCGGGCCCGGGAGGTGCGCAGCGCCTGGGAGGGCCTGATCGAGCTGCGCCGTATGACGAACCCGGACGGGTCGCGGGAGCGCCCGTGCGGCTGGGAGCGCTCGCATCTCGTACAGGCCGCGGCCCTCGCCCTGGAGTCGGCGGGCTGCCACCCCGCAGGCCCCTCCGAAGAGGGCTACCGGGTGGAGAGTTCGGCCCAGCCGGAGGCGGTCACGGTGCGGGCGCCGGGACCGGAGGCGCTGCGGGGCTGCGCGGCAGCGCTGGAGGGGGCGGGCTGGCAGGTGAGCGAGCATGCGGAGCCGCGGGCGCGGGGTTCGCAGGGTGCGCGCTGTCTGCTGGCGTCTCCGCGCCGTACGTGACCCCGAACCGACCACGAAGAACTGCCAACGTCGAAAGGACCCCTGTGACCGACCGCACCGAGCCGACCGAACTGACCGAGCCGGCCGAACCGTTCGCCACCCGCATCACCGTCCGCGGCTACGAGACGGACTCGCAGGGCCACCTCAACCAGGCCGTCTATCTCCAGTACGCCGAGCACGCCCGCTGGGAGGCGATGCGCGCGGCCGGGATCCGGCAGACCGACCTGCTCGACAAGGGCGTCGGCCCGGTCGCGTTGGAGACGACGGTCCGCTATCTGCGGGAGCTGCGCGCGGGCGACGAGGTGGAGGTGACGTGCCGGTTCGTCTGGGGTGACGGCAAGTCGTTCCGCATCGAGCAGACCATCCGCAAGGCGGACGGCACGACGGCGGCCACGGTGAGCGGGGTCGGCGCCCTCCTGGACCTCAAGGAGCGCCGCACCGTGACCGACCCCAAGTCGTACTTCCGCGCGCTCGCGTCGGACCTCGGCATCTTCGGCCTCTGACTCCGCTGACTCCGCTGACTCCGAGGGTGCTCAGAGGCTGTGGGCGGCGATGTCGCCGTGGGCGGTCGTGGCGTGGATGTCGAGTGCGGGGGCGCCGTCGTTCTTGAGGGCGTTGCTGACGCGGCCGTAGCCGGTGGTGGCGGAGAGCGCGGCGGAGACCCCGGCGGCGGCGCCGATCGAGATGTCGCCGGAGCCGGTGGTGAGGCTGACGGTGCCGCGAGCGGCTTCGGTGACGTGGATGTCGCCGCGTGCGGTGCTGATCTGGGCGGGGCCGCGCAGCCGGCCGACCTTGACGTCGCCGTCGGTGACGACGAGGCGGAGGCTCTCGGCGTCCTCGACCGTGAACTGTCGCTGTGCGCCGTCGACGGTGACGTCACCGAGTCGTCCGGTGCCGTGGAAGTCGGCGCCGCCCGACCTCGCCTCGACCCGGGAGCCGACGGGCAGGTGCACGGTCACCTCGACCGAACCGGAGGGGCCGAGGATCTGCTTCTTCGTACGGGACTCGATGCGCAGGACCCCGTCGGCGCAGGCGATCTCGGTGCGCTCCGCCGCCTGCACGTCGCGGCTGTTCGCGGGGTCGGCGGGGCGGACCTCGACCGTGGTGTCGGCGCGGTCGGCGGCGATGAACCGAATGTGCCCCGCGGGGATCTCCAGGACGGCCGAGACGGGGGCGGGGGTGTCGAACGTCAGCATCGTGCGCTCCTACCTGTAACTGCTGCCTGCTCCTGTGGTCCGCGGACTCCTGCGGTCCGCGAACAAGAAGGACGCTAGAGGCGTTGCCACGGCCTTGGCATGCTGCTTGAGCAGGATTCGGGGCGGGACATCCGGCTCGACGTGCTGCGCGACCGCGTGCTGCGCCGCCTGCCGCCACCCCCTACTAAGGTCACCCCATGCGCGTACTCGTACTGGGCGGCACCGCCTTCATCGGCCGGGCCATCGTGGAAGAGCTGCTGCGGAGCGGCGCCGACGTGACCCTCTTCGGGCGCGGGAAGACAGGGACCGGGCTCTTCCCTCAGCTCACCCGGCTCATCGGGGACCGGGACAGCGGCGACTACGAGCCCCTTCGGCACGGCACGTGGGACGCCGTCGTCGACGTGAGCGGCTATCTGCCCCGGCACGTGGCGCAGTCCATGCGCGCGCTGAGCGGGGCCGGACGCGTCGGCCGGTATCTGTTCATCTCCAGCCACGCCGTGTACCGCCAGGACGGACTCGCCCCCGGATCCGACGAGGACACCCCGCGCCGCACCCCCGTCCGCGACACCGAGGTCCTGGACGGCTCCACCTACGGCGCCTTCAAGGTGGCCTGCGAGGACGACGTGCTCGGGCGGTACGGGGACCGGGCCACCATCGTGCGGGCGGGCAAGGTCGCCGGGCCGCACGACCCGTCCGACACCTTCACCTACTGGGTGCGGCGGGCCGCGCGGGGCGGGCGGATCGCGCTGCCCGCCGACCCGGCCCAGCCGGTCCAGGTCATCGACGTACGGGATCTCGCCCGGCTCGTCGTGCGCCTGCTCGACGACGACCGGGGCGGCGCGTTCCAGGCCGTCGGGCCCGCCGAGCCCGTCACACTCGGCGGGCTCATCGAGACCTGTGCGCGGGTGGCCGGATCGGACATCGAGATCGTGCCCGTCGACGTCGACCCCGCCGACCTGCCGCCCCTCTTCCCCCTCGTACGGCCCAACTGGGCCACCCAGCAGCGGAGTTCGGAGCGGGCGCGGGCGGCCGGAATGCCCGCGACCCCGCTCCACGTGACCGCCGCCGACGTCCTGTCCTGGGACCGCGAGCGGGGCGAGCCGCCGCTCAGCAAGGGGTTCACACCCGAGCAGGAGCAGGTCCTGCTCGACGGGCACCGGCGCAGCTGAGAGTCAGTCCGCGTACAACTGCGCCCGCGGCACCACCTGTTGCTCCTGCCCGGGGCTCGACCACAGCAGCTTCATATGGGCCTCGCCCGTCTGTTCCGCGTACTCCACCTTGATCGCGTGGCGCTTGCCCGCCGTGAGGGCGATCTGGGCCTTGTCGGTCTTCGGCTCGTGCGGGGACCAGGAGTCGATGACGAGTTTGCCGTCGATCCAGACGCGGGCCATGTCGTCGGAGACCGTCGTGAGCGTGTAGGTCTCCGTGCGGCGCGGCACGATCGAGCCGGTCCAGCGGATGCTGAACCTGTCGGACGGTATGGACGCGTCCGGTGAACCGGCGAACTTCCAGGCGTGGTTGACCGTCGGGTCGGTGCGGGTGACCTTCGGGGTGCCGCTCAGGTCCGCGTTGTCGAAGATCTGCTGCTTGAGGCCCTTGCCGCGGCCCGCCGGTGCCGTCGCGCCCGGGTCCACCGTCAGCTCGACGACCGTCGCCGTGTCGTTGGTGGCCGCGCCGGACGGCGTCACGTCGTAGCCGTCTCCGGACTTCGCCACCGTGACCTTCTGGTCGCTGCCCAGCACCCGCGCCGACTTCACGGCGAACGACGGCGTACGGGACTTCAGGTGCAGCGAGCCGCCCGCCGCGGGCCACTTCGTGACCGCCGCGTACAGCTTGTCGCCCTTCCTGCTCACCGAGCCCCAGTCCGGCTCCTCGACGAGGCCGCCGTAGCGCGCGCCGAAGACCGCGTCGCCCTGGCCCGCCGTGCGCAGCCAGTCGCCCATCTGCCGCAGCCGGTCGACGGACGGGGTGGGGATGCGGCCCCGGGAGTCCGGCCCGACGTTGAGGAGATAGTTGCCGCTGCGTGACGTCGTCGAGAGGAGGTTGCGCGTCAGCGTCGTCGCCGACTTCCAGTTCTGGTCGTAGCGCGCGAAGCCCCAGTGGTCGTTCAGCGTCATGCAGGACTCCCACAGCTGGCCGTCCACCGGCGCTCCGGGGATCTCCTGCTCGGGGGTGCCGTAGTCGCCGTCGGTGACCCGGCGCTTGCCGACGCGGTTGTTGATGACCAGGTCCGGGTCGAGGCCGCGCAGATACGACTCGAGGCGCTCGCCGTCCTTCGACGTCCACGGGTTGTGCGGGTTCTCCGTGTCCCACTCGCCGTCGAACCAGAGCAGCGCCGGGTCGTAGGTGTCGATCAGCTCCTTCAGCTGCGCGTACATGCGCTTCTCGTACTTCGGGAAGGTCGCCGGGTCGGCGAAGTCCGGGTCGTGCCAGTCCCAGATCGAGTAGTAGAAGCCGAGCTTGATGCCCGCCTCGTCGGCGGCCTTCTTCAGCTCGGCGAGGATGTCGCGGTTCTTGTCGAAGGCGGAGTGGTCGCGGAGGTTCCAGCCGTTCACCTTCGTCGGCCACATCGCGTAGCCCTCATGGTGCTTGGAGGTGATCACGATGTACTTCATCCCGGCGTCCTTGGCCGCCTTCACGACGGCCTTCGCGTCGAAGTCGGCCGGGTTGAAGGCGGCGGCCTGCTTCTCGTACTCGGCCATGGGGATGTTGCACTCGCGCCTGATCCACTCGGCGTTGCGGCACACCGAGCCGTCCGGGCGCTTGTATTCGCCCTCCAGGTTCGAGTACGCGCCGAAGTGGATGAACATCCCGAAGCGGTCCTGGCGGAACCAGTTGGTGCGATCGGCCGTGAAGGGGTCGTCCTTCGCGTAGTCGGTGCCGGGGCCCGCGGCCCGGGGGCGGGGTTGGGGTGCGGCTCCGGCTGCGGTCGCGGTCGCAGCGGGGACTGCGGTGCTCAGTAGCGCCGCCGCGAGCAGGAAGCTGAACCCGGTGACTCTTCGGCGGACGACTCGGCGGCTTGCACGTGCGGGTGTTGCGCGCATGGGGCGGCTCCCGAGGTTGTGGGGTCGCTCGGGAACGTAGGGACGAATACATCCGATGTCAACGGGGCCAACTCGCCGACTTCGACAGCAAGTTGGCCCCGTCCTTCAACATCCGTCCGATGACTACTCGCCAGCTGCCCTCTGGCTGCCCGCCGGCTGCCCGCCGACCGCCCGTCGGCTAGCGGAAAGCCTCCACGTGGTCGTCCACCCAGTCCCCGTACGTACGGGGCCTTCGGCCGAGGATCTCCGCGACCTCCTCCGTGAGCCGGAGGTTGCCGCCCGCACGGATGAACGCCATGCCCTGTTGGACATCCCGGGCGTACTCGGGCTCCATGCCCGCACCGGTCAACTGCCCGAAGACCGCGTCCGCCGGCACCTCCACGGTCTCGACGGGCCGCCCGAGCGCCGACGCGAGCGTGGCCGCCTGATCGACCGCGCTGATCGCCTCGGGCCCCGTCAGGGTGAGCACCCGGCCCGAGTGCCGTGCGGAGAGGAGCGTCTCGGCGGCGACCTCAGCGACATCGCGCGGGTCGACGACGCCTTGGCGGCCCCCGCCCGTGAAGTTCGGGACGGGGGTGCCGGAGCGGATCGGCTCGGCCCACTGGAGGGTGTTCGAGGCGAAGGCGGAGGGGCGCAGGACGGCCCACTCCAGACCGCTGTCCCGGACGGCCTCCTCCCCCGGCAGATGCCGCGTCCCGACCGCACCGAGCCTCGCGTCCCCGGTGCCGATCGCCGAGAGCTTCACCACGCGCCGCACCCCGGCCGCCCGCGCGGCGGCGACGAGAGGGAGGTCGCGGTCGCGGTACCGGGGACCCAACACCCCTATCAGGAAGGCGGATTCGGCTCCGTCGAAGGCGGCCTTGAGGGAGTCGCCGTCGTCATAGTCCCCCGCCGTGATCTCGACGCCGGACGGAAGGAGGGCCTCGGCCCGCGCCGGATCGCGGGTGAAGGCGCGGACCTGTTCGCCGCGCTCGGTGAGGTGGCGGACGAGTGCGCTGCCGATGGTGCCGGTGGCACCGGTGATCAGAATCATGCGCTCAACGGTGGTGCGGGCGACGGCGGTTCGCTAGGAAGAACCGGCACGGATCGGTACGGTCGCCGGGCCCCGCCCGCCCGGCAGGGCGCGTTAGCGTGGAGCGGTGACCAGCGACGCCCTCGGCCGCATCGGCACCCATGGCCGCATCGGCACCCATCGCCACATCGGGGCCCACGGCCGCATCGGCATCCTCGGTACCCCCTGGCAGGCCGTACCGCCGCTGGCGGCGCTCGCTCCCTGGGTCACCGACATCGGGGCCACTTCCCTGGACGTGGAGCGGGGCACGGGCCGGGACTCGTTCATGGGTCATGTGCCGGACTCCGCGACGAAGTTGGTGTTCCGCCTCCCGACGGAGGGGTCCGGGGGCGGCGGCGACTGGCTCGTGCTCGGGCCCCGCACCCGCGCCTCGTACTTCGTCGGAGGCAAGCGGCTGCACGGCTGCCTGCAGCTGCGGATCCGGCCGGGCGCGGCGCGGCCGCTGCTCGGGGTGCCCGCGCGGGACCTGGTGGGGCGGGTCGTGCCGCTGGCTCAGCTGCCGGGTCCCGCGGGGCGCGCGCTGGCGCGGGGCCTTGCGGACACGGAGCCCGAACCCGCGTCCGTACTGCGGTACTTGGCCGAGGAGCTGCCGCGCCGCCTGACTCCCGGCACACCGGCCGAGCGGGCCCGGGACGCAGTGCTGCGCGCGGCCGTGGCGGGGCTCTCGGCGGGAGCGGCATCGGAATCGGGACCGCCACAGGCACGCGTGGCGGAGCTCGCCCACCGACTCGCCGTCAGCGAACGGCAGTTGCGCAACCTCTTCACGGACGCCGTCGGCGTCTCACCGAAGCACCACGCGCGCATCGACCGCGTACGACAGATCCTCCTCCGTGCCCCGCAGGGCAGCACCCCCGACTGGGCCCGCCTCGCCGGGGCCACCGGGTACTACGACCAGTCGCACATGGGGGCGGAGTTCCGGGAGCTGATGGGGGTGGCGCCCACGGCGTACGTGGCGGGGCGGCTGCCCGCGGGGACGCCGTGCCACCGCTCTGACCGGAGGGCGGGGTGAACCCCTCCCCCACCACCCGGAGGCGGCCCTCCGCCCCCACCACCCAGAGGTGACCTTCCTCCCCCCACCAGCGGCCAATTCCGGCCCACCCGGCCCGCACTCCGCCCCTCCCGCCCCCTCCCCCGTTTCGGGACCCCACGGGCGTGGGGAAGCCATTCCCGGCGCCCGGCCAGGAACCATGTACGCGACCGCGCGCGGCCACACCCAGCACGCGCACCACTTGCACACGCCGAACGGACCCGCACCCGAGCCGAACCCGGAGCCCCGAAGATGTCACCCCTGCCCCGCCGCACCTTCCTCAGCGCCCTCGCCGCCACCGCAGCCATCACCTCCGCGTCCGCCTGCTCCCCGACCCCCGCCGACAGCGTCCGGTCGAGACAGAAGGCCGGAGCAGCCGGGGCGACCGGGCCCGCCGAGGCCGCCGCGGCCGCCGCCCGGCGACTGCTGCCCCGCCACCACTCCCAGCTCACCTTCGTCACCGCGCCCCGCAAGCCCGGCCATCAGGACGCCTTCCGTGTGAGCGGCAAGGAGGGCGCCATCACCATCAGCGGCACCACCGCCGCCACCCAACTCACCGGGCTGCACACCTACTTGAAGCACTCCACCGACAGCCACATCTCCTGGGCGGGCGAGCAGCTCGACCTTCCCGAGCAGCTGCCGGCCCCGGCGGGTGGCGCGCCTCTGACCCGCGAGGCGAACACCCCCCACCGCTTCGTCCTCAACGACACGAACGACGGCTACACGGGCGCGTACAACGACTGGACGTACTGGGAGCGCGAGCTCGACGTCCTCGCGCTGCACGGCTACAACGAAGTGCTGATTTACGTCGGTGCCGATGCCCTCTATCACCGGGTGTTCCAGGAGTTCGGGTACGGGGACGAGGAGCTGCGCAAGTGGATCCCGAGCCCGGCCCACCAGCCGTGGTGGCTGCTCCAGAACATGTCCGCCTTCCCATATCCCGTCTCCCGCCAACTCCTGGACAAGCGCGCCGAGTTGGGGCGGCGCATCGCCGACCGGGTGCGCCAGCTCGGCATGAAGCCGGTCTTCCCCGGCTACTTCGGGACCGTTCCGCCCGGGTTCGCCGGGAAGAACCCGGGAGCGAAGACCGTTCCGCAGGGCGACTGGATGGGGCTCGCCCGTCCCGACTGGCTGGATCCGCGCACCGAGCACTTCGCGCGCGTGGCCGCCGCCTTCTACCGCACGCAGGACGACATGTTCGGCGCGTCGACCCTCTACAAGATGGACCTGCTGCACGAGGGCGGCAGCGCGGGCGACGTGCCCGTAGGGGCCGCCGCGAAGGGCGTCGAGAAGGCACTGCAGGCGGCGCATCCCGGTGCCGTCTGGGTCATCCTGGGCTGGCAGAAGAACCCGCCGAAGGCCATCGTCGACGCCGTCGACAAATCCCGCATGCTCGTCGTGGACGGGATCTCCGACCGCTTCCCCACCATCACGGACCGCGAGAAGGACTGGAACAACACCCCGTACACCTTCGGCTCCATCTGGAACTTCGGCGGCCACACCGCACTCGGCGCCAACACCCCGGACTGGGCCGCGCTCTACGAGAAGTGGCGCACCAAGTCCGGCAGCAAGCTGCGCGGCGTCTGTCTGATGCCGGAGGCCGCCGACAACAACCCCGCCGCCTTCGAGCTCTTCTCCGAACTGGCCTGGCGGGAGGGGAGCCTGGACCTCGCCGCCTGGTTCAAGGAGTGGTCCGTCGTGCGGTACGGGGGCGCGGACCGGCACGCGGCCGCCGCCTGGGACGTGCTGCGCCGCACCGCCTACGGCACCACCCGCGCCGACTCCTGGGCGGAGGGCGCCGAGGGCCTGTACGGGGCGCGGCCCTCGCTGACCGCGAAGAAGGCCGCGTCCTGGTCGCCGGAGGCCATGCGCTACAAGCCCGCGGACTTTGAGCCCGCGCTCGGCCATCTCCTCGAAGTGGCCGAGAAGTTGAGGGGGTCGTCCGCGTACCGGCGCGACCTGCTCGACGTCGCACGGCAGGCGCTCTCCAACCGCAGCCGCGTCCTCCTCCCGCAGATCAAGAAG
This sequence comes from Streptomyces sp. NPDC059009, assembly GCF_042740175.1. Classification (NCBI taxonomy): domain Bacteria; kingdom Bacillati; phylum Actinomycetota; class Actinomycetes; order Kitasatosporales; family Streptomycetaceae; genus Streptomyces; species Streptomyces sp. NPDC059009. The sequence continues at coordinate 38,119 of NZ_JBHYJB010000048.1, forward strand.
GCGTACGACGCCAAGGACAAGGCCGCCTTCGACCGCCTCACCCGCGTCTGGCTCGGCCACATCGACCTGCTCGACCGGCTCGTGGCCACCGACTCCGGCCATCTGCTGGGCAGTTGGGTCGCGCAGGCCCGCGCGTGGGGCGCCGACGCGAAGGAGCAGGACGAGCTCGCGTACGACCAGCTCTCGCTGGTCACCGTGTGGGGCAACCGCGCGGGCGCCGAGGGCGGGCTGCACGACTACGCCAACCGGGAGTGGGCGGGCCTGGTCGGCGGGCTCTACCGGCTGCGCTGGGCCACGTACTTCAAGGAGTTGAAGGCGGCGCTCGACGAGGGGCGCGCGCCCAAGAAGATCGACTGGTTCGCGCTGGAGGACCGCTGGATCCGCAAGCCGGGCCAGCTGGCGACGAGCCCCACCGGGGACACGTACCGGCTCGCCGTCGAGGTGCGGGACCGCCTGAACGCGACGCGCTAGCACGCCACTTGGCAGCCGATGGGCGGGCCTCTCCCGGCGCAGCGGGAGAGGCCCGCCGTCTGTGGAGTCTCACCCTCCGCAAGAAAACTGAACAGTTCAGTTGACCTCAGAAAACTGAACCGTATAGTTTTCACTGCGTCGGGGGGGCGGCGGTCGAGCCACTCCCGAACAGCCCCGATCCGCCCACCACTCCTAGGAGTTCACGATGAGCGCCCTCACGTTCCTTGCCATCTCCGGCAGCCTGCGCGAGTCCTCGCACAACACGGCCCTGCTGCGCGCCGCGGCCAAGCACGCCCCGGGCGACGTCGAGATCGAGCTCTACGACGGCCTGCGCGACATCCCGCCCTACGACCAGGACCAGGACGCCCCCGGCAGCCGCCCCGCCGCCGTCGAGGAGCTGCGCCGCCGGATCACCGAGGCCGACGGAGTCCTCATCGCCACCCCGGAGTTCAACTACTCCATACCGGGCGTCCTCAAGAACGCCATCGACTGGGTCAGCACCGACTGGACCCGCGAGGAGGGGCTGCCGCTGCTCCGCAAGCCCGTCGCCATCCTGGGCGCCGCCCCCACCAACTTCGGTTCCGTGCGCGCCCAGTTGGCGCTGCGCCAGGTCTTCGTCTGGACGAACTCGGACCTCGTCGTCAAGCCCGAGGTGATCGTCTTCCGTTCGCACGAGCGCTTCGACGACGCGGGCAACCTCACCGACGAGACCACCATCGGCCTGGTCCAGGAGCTCGTCGCGGCCCTCGTCGAGAAGGCCCGGGGCAACTGAGTGTCCACCCCGATCGAGCGTGCCTTCGCGGCACATGAGGCCGTCCGGATCCGGCCCCTCACCCCGAGCGGGCCGGACAGCGTCGAGAGCCAGCGGCGGACCCTGGAGGAGACGGCGGCCCTGGTCGCGCCGCCCGCCGACGCCGTCTTCGAGAGCGTTCCCGGGCTGCCGGGGCTGCTGACGACCGTCCCGGAGTCCGCGGCGGACCGGGTCGTGCTGCAGCTGCACGGCGGCGGCTACCACGTCGGATCCACCGCCGTGCAGCGCGACCTGACCGCCCGCATCGCCCGCGCGGCCGGGGCCAGGGTGTACGGCATCGACTATCCCCTGGCCCCCGAACACCCCTTCCCCGCCGCGGTCCTCGCGGCCAGGAAGGCGTACGAGTGGCTGCTCGCGCAGGGGTACCCGCCCGAGCGGATCGTCCTCAGCGGCGACTCGGCCGGGGGCGGGCTCGCCCTCGCGACCCTCGTCGGGCTGCGCGACCTCGGGCGGCCGCTGCCGGCCGCGGCCGTCGTGATGTCACCGTGGGTGGACCTGACCACCGGCGGGGAGTCGGTCGAGGGCAGGGCGGAGCGCGACCCCATGATCTCCGTGCCGGGCATCCGGCAGTGGGCCCGCTCCTACCTGGCCGGAACCGACCCCCGCGACCCGCTCGCCTCCCCGCTGTACGCCGATCTGACCGGGCTGCCGCCGCTGCTCGTCCAGGTCGGCACGGAGGAGGTCCTCTTCGACGACGCCACCCGGCTGTATGTGAAGGCGGCGCGGGACGGCGTGGACGCCACCCTCGAAGTCGCCGAGGGGATGCCGCACATCTGGCAGATCTTCGCGGGCTACCTGCCCGAGGCGGCCGCCGCCGTCGAGAGCCTGGGCCGCCACGTGCGCGCCCATGTCCCGGCTGTCCCGGGCGACTTGGGCGTCCCGGAAGCGCCCGTCAGCGCCGCTTGAGCCAGGCGCAGCAGACGAGGACCGCCGCCCAGCCTCCCGTGCAGATCACCTGCGTACGGGAGTCCGGCTCCAGCACCATCATCAGCAGCACGCCGCCGATCGTCAGCAGCGCCAGCCAGGTCAGGTAGGGGAAGAGCCACATCTTCACCACCAGCCGCTCCGGCGCCCGCTGTTCGAGCCGGCGGCGCAGCCGCAGCTGGGACGCGGCGATCAGCAGCCAGACGAGCAGGATCGTCGCGCCCACCGTGTTGAGCAGGAACGGGAAGACCGTGTCCGGCCACGCCGCGCTCAGCAGCACCGACACGAAGCCGAAGGCCGCCGAGGACAGGACGGCGGCCCGCGGCACCCCGCCCGTCACCCGGCCGAGCACGCGGGGCGCGTCGCCGCGCCGCACCAGCGCGTACAGCATCCGCGACGAGCCGTAGATGTTGGCGTTCATCGCCGACAGCAGGGCGATCAGGACGACCGCGTTCATGATGTGCCCGGCGCCGGGAATGCCGAGCGTCTCCAGCGCTCCGGCGTACGGGGCGTTCGTGGCCGGGGAGTTCCAGGGCAGCAGCGTCACGACGACCGCCATGGAGCCGACGTAGAAGACGAAGATCCGCCAGACCACGGAGCGGGCCGCGCGGCCCACCGCCCGCGCCGGGTCGTCGGACTCGGCGGCCGCGATGGTGACGGTCTCCAGGCCCCCGTACGCGAAGACCGCCGCGACGAGCCCGAGCGCCGCACCGTGCCAGCCGTGCGGCAGGAAGCCGCCGTGGCCGGTGAGGTGCGTGGTGCCGGGTGAGCCGGGCGCGCCGGGCAGCAGGCCGAGGACGGCGAGGGCGCCGAGGAGCAGAAAGGCGCAGATCGCCGCTATCTTCAGCCCGGCGAACCAGAATTCGAGATCTCCGAAGCGCCGCACGGCGGCCAGATTGCTGCCCGTGAACAGCGCCATGAACACGGTCATCCAGACCGGCCCGGGTATCTGGGGCAGCCAGCCCGTGACGATGTCGGCGGCCCCGATCGCCTCGGCGGCCACGCTGACGACCAGCAGCGACCAGTAGAGCCAGCCCGCCGTGAGCCCCGCCCAGGGGCCGAGCGCCCGCGCCGCGTACACGGAGAACGACCCCGTGGCGGGCTGTGCGGCGGACATCTCGGCGAGCATCCGCATCACCAGGAGCACGAGCAGGCCCGCGACCACGTACGAGACGATGACCGCCGGACCGGCCGCCCTGATCCCCACGCCCGACCCGACGAACAGCCCGGCACCGATCGCCCCGCCGAGCGCGATCATCGACAGATGGCGCTGCCGGAGTCCGGGCGGCAGTTCGGTGTCGGCGACAGTCGGCGCGGACCGCGGCCCGGCGGCGGACGACGGCGGTGACGGTCTAGACGGTCTAGACGGTCTTGACGGTCTTGACGGTCTTGACGGCGGGGACGGTGAGGTGAGCATCGCTCGGCAGTCCAGGAGTTCGGCGGACGCGGACGCGTATCTCTATCCGCCGCCGCTCACGCCCGCCAAGCCCCCGCCGCGCACGTCTCAGGATGCGGGAGCCCGTCCCGGTGCATACCGGGCCAGAAAGGTGTCGACCCCGGAAGTGATCACCCGGGTCAGCTCCTCGGCGTCGAACTCCGCGTCCGGCCGGAACGTCCTCACCAGCTGCGGGACGCCGAGGCTGACGGCCACCAACTGCTGCACCGCGAGGACCGGATCGGGCACGTCCAGCTCCCCGCGCTCGCCGAGCTCGGTGAACGCGGCGATGAGCGGGCCGTTGTTCATGTCATAGCTGACCCGGTACCAGAGGTCGCCGAGCTGCGGGAAGCGGCCGACCTCGCCGATGCACAGCCGGCGCAGCCGCATGATGTCGTCGCTCAGCAGGATCCGGGCCCACTCGCTGCTCAGCTCGATGAGGGCGGCGCGCAGGTCGGGGGCCTCGGCGATATGGGAGTTGAGCGGCTTGAGGTCCGCGTACGCCTTCGGCAGACAGCCCGCGACGACGGCGAGGAAGAGCCGCTCCTTGTTGCCGAAGTGCTTGTAGACCGTCGCCTTGGAGACGCCCGCGCCGGAGGCGATGGTGTCCACCGAGGCCGCCGCGTACCCCTGGGCGAGGAACTCGTCCGTCGCGGCCGCGACGATGGACTCCCGCTTGCGCTGGGACACGTTCGAGACGGCGGGGACGATCGGGATGCCGAACTCGTCCCGCTCGTCGGCGATGGGGTCGGGGCTCATGCCATCAGACTATACCGTTCAGTTCAGTTGTGGTGACCCCCCTGCGCCTGCCCCCGGCGGCCGGGCCATGAGCCGCCGGAGGCAGACGCCGTCACGCGCGTCAGCACCGCACGCGCGTCACTTCTTCGGGCACTCCTTCCACGCCATGTGGTAGATCGTGCTGATGTCTCCGTCCGTCGAGTCCATGGTCATGAAGCTCGTCTTGGCCGGGTCCGACGTGCCCGCGTCGACGCGGAGTTCGGTGTTGATGTTGAAGTTGCGTTCCTCACCGCAGGGCTTCCACACCAGGTGGGCGTAGTCGGTGGTGTCGGTGGCCTGCCAGTTGTCGTTGAGGGCGCCGGGGAAGTCATGGCTGATGGAGGCCGTGTTCGAGGAGCCCTGGAAGTAGTACGACGCCTTCTCGGTGCCCTTGGCGCCGGGCTGCAGCGAGGCATAGCCCCGGTAGTCGGCGCTCGCGATCGCGTACGTGAAGCCCTGCGGGACGTGCACGATCAGATTGAGCTGGCAGTTCTTGCGGAACGAGACCGGGTCGGAGTTCCCGCCCACCCGCGCGATGTAGCTGCTGTAGGTGACCGTGAAGGCCGTGTTGTCCTCGGAGACCGCGACGGCGGCGGTGTCCTTGGGACAGCCGGAGCCGTTCACGGTGGCGACGTCGATGACGATCTTGTCCGGGGGCGGGTTGTCGAACGAGGACGGACTCTGCGTGGACAGCGGGGTCGTGAGCAGCGCGGCGACCGCACCACTCACCAACAGGGCACCTGCCATGGGAATCTCCCATCCATTCCATTGCATCAGGACCCGGCGCGGCAGCCGGGCATGCGGGGACGCGGGAGCGCAGGGGACGGCGTCCGGGCAGCACGGGGCGCGGCGGGGCGGGGGGTTTGGAGCTGTGCAAGGAGGAACACGGCACCACGGCAGAGGGCACGGCGGCGCCGGTTGGAGCTGAACCGGATGGAGCCGAAGTGGAGCGGAATCACTTGAGCGAGGGGATCGTACGGACCAATGGCGGCCGTCGGTAGGGCGATGTCCGGCCACATCCGGATCCTCAACTTCCTTTGGCCTGGACCGCCTTGACCATCCGGACCGTCTTGACGGGTATACGTCACTCCGGATCTCTGGTAGGAAACCTTCCTAACAGAACGCGGACCACCCACCGCACTCCCCTGGAGGCCCCGTGCAGTCCCCCCACATACGCACGCACCGCCGCACCACCTCCCGCCGCACCCTCCTCGCCGCGCTCGGCGCCGCCGTCGTCGCGGGCCCGATCGTCGCGACGCAGGCGGCGAACGCGGGCCAGACCCGCGACACCGGCAGCAGCGCGGCCGGCGGCCTGGACGATCCGGCGAAGAAGGAGATCGCCATGAAGATCGTCTGCAGCGCCGAGAACTCCGACCTGAACTGGAAGAAGTGGTACAGGTACTGCGAGGACATCGACGACGGCCGCGGCTACACCGCCGGGATCATCGGTTTCTGTTCCGGCACCGGCGACATGCTCGACCTCGTCGAGCTCTACACGGACCGCAAGCCCGACAACATCCTCGCGAAGTACCTCCCCGCGCTCCGCGAGGTCGACGGCAGCGACTCGCACGAGGGCCTCGACCCGACCTTCAAGCCCGACTGGGAGAAGGCGGCGGAGGACCCCGAGTTCCAGAAGGCCCAGAACGACGAGCGCGACCGCGTCTACTTCAACCCCTCGGTGAAGCAGGGCAAGGACGACGGCGTCGGCACACTTGGCCAGTTCTGCTACTACGACGCGATCGTGATGCACGGCGACGGCGGCGACAGCACGAGCTTCCGCAACATCCGCAAGCGCGCGCTCGGCGACGCGAAGCCCCCGTCACAGGGCGGCGACGAGACGGACTGGCTCAACGCCTTCCTGGACGCGCGCGTCTGGGCCATGAAGCAGGAAGAGGCCCACTCGGACACGAGCCGCGTCGACACGGCTCAGCGGGTGTTCCTCAAGAAGGGCAACCTCGACCTGGACACGCCGCTGGAGTGGAAGGTGTACGGGGACTCGTACCGCATCGACTGAGCGGACCCCGAGGCCCTCAGACCCTCAGGGTCCTCAGGTCCTCATTTCCCCTTGACCGGGCGGGGCGTACGGCGCGGGCGGGTGCCGTACGTCCCGCCCTCATGTTGTGTGTTCTACCTCTTGCCTCTCACCTACACGTGCAACTAGCGTCCCGCCAGCCACATCTACGCGCGTTTACCAGCCACGAAGTGAGAGCCCATGATCAAGCGCATGACGTTCCTGGCCGCAGCGGTGTCCCTGGCGGCCGCCAGCACGGGAGCCGCGACCGGCGCGACCGGGGCCACCGGCGCCGGCGGCTGGGTGCAGGTGGGCTCCGGCATGACGGAGGGCATCAGCGGCCTCGCCGCGTCCGCCCACTCCGCCCACTCCACCCGCTCCGGCGACACCGTGCGGGCCCTCGTCGTGCGCGACAACAAGAAGCCCGGCGAGAACCGGGTGGCTCAACTCTCTTACGGGGATGGGGCGTCGTCCTCGGCCTCCGTCACTCCACTGAAGTGGGCGGGGGTCGGCGAGCCGATCGACCTGGAGGCGATAGAGGCGGTCCCGGGCGGCGCGGACGGCGAGTACGTGGCCCTCGCCAGCCGTGGCCTGGTCTACCACCTCACGGTGAAGGGAGACACGGCGAAGGTCTCCGACATCTCCCCGCTCCCCGCGATCCGCGAGGGCGACGACTACGAGAGCTTCACGCTGATGTCGCGGCACGGGAAGCTGGCCGCGGTCTGGGCGGACCGGGGCGAGGGCAAGAGGCGTCCCTCGACGGTGCGCGCGGCACCCTTCTCCTTCAACAAGTACGGGGAGGCGGAGTTCGGGGCGGTGCGCACGGCCACGTTCCGGGCCCCATACCCGAAGGGTTCCGTCCGGCACGCCTCGGACATGACGGTCACCGACTCCGGCCGCCTGCTGGTGAGTTCGGCCTCCGACGCGGGCGACGACGGCCCGTTCGACTCGGCGGTGAGCGATGCGGGCCGGGTCACCGTCAGCGGGTCGGGCAAGGTGCGCCTGAAGCTGTCCAAGTCCCCCGATGTCCTGCGCAAGTTCACGGGGCACAAGATCGAGGCGGTGGAGTGCGCGCCCGGCACGTCCGGTTCGGCGGTGCTGGGGACCGACGACGAGAACGGGGGCGGGGCGGTGCGGAGGGCTTCGCTCTGCGGGGACCACTGAACCCGGCGGGTGGCAGCTGAACCCGGCGGGTGGGAGCTGAACCCGGCAGGTGGGAGCTGAACCCGGCGGGTGACGGCGTTGGGCCATTCGAGGGGCGGGGGATCGATTCTCCGGGGCGCGGGGCGAGGGGGCGTTGGGAACGTGGCGGCGGGGGCGGGCTCGCGGCCCGCTTTCTCCAACTCCCCCTCCGTACCTCGCACAAGGAGCAGTCCATGCGTATGCGCAACGCGGCCGTCGCCGCCCTCGGTGCCTTCATGCTCGCCCTGGCCGTCCCGTCATCGCCCGCGGCCGCCGCGGACGGTGAGTTCCGGTACATGTACACCGGCCTCGACGGCACTCCGCGCGTCGCCGTGCTGCTCGACCCGGTGGACGGCGAGTGCATCACCCTCCCGGAGGTCGCCGACCCCGGCGCCGGCGAGCCCGCGCACTCGCCGCGCAACCGGACCACCGAGTGGGCGACCGTCTTCACCGAGCCCGGCTGCGAGGGCGACTACTTCAGCCTCCGCCCGCTCAGCGGGTACGGAAGCGAGCGGCTCAAGCTCCGGTCGGTCGTCTTCGGCACGACCCCCGAGGACTCCTAGGCCCTGCCCCGGGGGGGGGACGGGGGATGCCCTCCCCCTCCCCCCCCGGGGAATAGCCCCTACCCGTACGGGACTTGGCCACAGTCATGAACGCCACTCCATTCGACCCCCGCACCCTGCTCGCCGAGAGCCGGCTCGGCGTCCTCGCCACCATCAAGGCGGACGGCCGCCCGCAGCTCTCCCCCGTGCAGCCCTACTACGACCGGGACAGCGACCTCCTCTACGTATCGATGACGGAGGGCCGGGCCAAGACGGCCAACCTCCGCCGGGACCCGCGCGCGACCCTGGAGGTGACGCGCCCCGACGGCCTGGCCTGGGCCACCGCCGAGGGCACGGCGACGCTGACCGGCCCCGGCACCGACTCGCACGGCGCCGAGGTCGAGGCCCTCGTCCGCTACTACCGCCTCGCGGCGGGCGAGCACCCCGACTGGGACGAGTACCGGTCGGTGATGGTGTCCGATCGCCGGGTGCTGATGACGATGACGGTGGAGCACGTGTACGGCGAGCGGATCGGCTAGCCCCGGCCGGAGTCGTAACCCCACCGCGCGCGGCCGTCCTTGCCCATGAAGCACTTGGCGGGACGGCCGTCGAGCGTGGTGCCGATGGCGCCCACCGGGGCGCAGAAGCGGCCGAAGTTGATGGCGGGGCGGCCACCGCCCGAGCCCCCGGGGCGCGATGGCGTGGCCTGCGCGGTGGGGGTCGTGGTCGGCTCCGGCGTCGGTGTCGGCTCGGGTTTCGGCTTCGACTCCGGCTTCCGCTGCGGCTTGGAGTCTTCACCGGGCGTCGCCGTGACCGTCGCCGTCGCGGTCCTGGTGACCGTGACGGTGGCCTTCGGCTCCTGCTCGGTGAGGGCCCCGCCCGACACGGCGTCGCCGATGGCGAAGACCGTGAGGAACGCGAACCCGGCGAGGACGCACGCGAGGACCAGCTTGTGCTTGACCTGCATCCCGCTGAGGAACGCGACGAGGGAAGGGCGCATCGCCCGGACGATACAGGGGCGTTCGCACGCGCCGGACGGGCGGTCGCCGATCGCTCGTCGCCTACCGCGTGGCCCCACTGGCAGGGGATCCTACGTCCGGCCATTCACGAATTGTCCTGATGTACAGCTGGATCCATACGTCCAACCGAATGATCCTCGCCTTCCTCTCTTTGGCCTCATTCGCACCTTTGCCGACACCTCGGCCGCCCCGATGGTGGGAGCTGCGCCGCCGACAGCCCGTCGGCGGCGGCGCAGCTCCCAGGAGAGAGGAAGCCCACGCATGGCCCCGATCCCGGTGAAGCCCGGCAAGTACAAGATCCACGCGCACATCATCGGCCCGTCGTCCCTGCTGACGGCCACGGAGTACGCCGTCAAGAACGGCGCCCCCGTCATCACCGACCGCTTCAACCCGCTCCCGATCGAGCAGGACTGGATCATCGACACCGCCGATCACGAGACGGTGGGGTCCCCGTACGTGATCCACCTCGCCTACCACCCGGCCGCCGGCCTCGTGGTCCACGAGGACAAGCTCTTCGTGAACAGCGTCCCGCGGGCCGAGTGGGCCAAGTTCACCTTCGAGCAGGTCATCGGCGGGGTCAAGATCCTCTCGGAGAAGGGGCTCGCCATGCGGGCCGGGCACCGGGGTGCCCAGATCGAACTTGTGCCGCCCAAGCCGGAGTTCCAGGAGACCTGGACCCTGGAGTATCAAGGCCCGATCCCGGAGGGCGAGGAGTAAGGGACAGCCGGGCCCAGACCGTCTTCCCGACCTCGCGCCCGGCCACGCCCCACTCGGCGGCAAGCGCCTCGACCAGGTGCAGCCCCTGCCCCAACCCGCCGTCACCCCCGGCGGGTTGGGGCTCCTTCCGCTCTTGGCGCTCTCTCCGCTCCCTCGGTCCGAACTCGGGCCGCGGGTCGCTGACTTCAATGCGGATCTCCTCTTCCGTGTACGTCAGGCAGAGCTCGAAGTCGCGCCCCGGCACCCGCCCGTGCGTGATCGCGTTCGCGGCGAGCTCGGCGACGATCTGGGTCGCGGCCTCCGAGGGCTCGGTGAGGTAGGGGACGCCCCACTCCGCGAGGTGGTACTTCGTGAGACGGCGGGCGAGCCGGGCGCCACGGGGCGTGGAACTGAAACGCTGCGTGAACGTACGTACGGGTGTGGGGAGTTGAATGTGCGGTGGCATGGCGCCCACTGTGGCCCGGCCCCACCCCCGCCACCAGGGACCAAACTCGTACAGTCCGCATCTGTACGAGTACGGAGTGTGGACAGTACGGGTAACCGTCCGTGACCATGGGCGAGTTGGCGGGGACGGTACGAGAGCGTCGGGGGTACACCCGTGATGTCTGCAAGCACCAACAGGGAGCCGGAGCCGTCCGACGGCCTCAAGACGTTCGGGGCGGTCCTGAAGAGCTTCCGCAAGAGGGCGGGGTACACGCAAGAGGGGCTGGCCCCGCTGATCGGCTGCTCGGCCCACTTCCTCGCCTCCGTCGAGCAGGGGCGGCGCTATCCGCCGCCGGGGTTCGTGGACCGGTGCGAGGGGGAGCTGGATGCGTTCGGGACGCTGCGGGTGGGGGCGAATCAGCTTCGGCGGCAGAAGGGGCTGGCTTCTTGGTTCCGGGAGTGGGCGCGGCTGGAGCAGGAGGCGATCAACCTCTACACGTATGAATGCCGGTTGGTGCCGGGCCTGTTGCAGACCCCGGCGTACGCACGCGCACTCTTCAACGAGAGGGTGCCGTCCCTGTCCGACCAGCAGGTGGAGGACCAACTGGCCTTCCGCCTTGAGCGGCAGAAGCTGCTGCGCGAGCACCCGAACACGGACTTCAGCTTCATCGTCGACGAGCACGTCTTCCTCCGTCCCACGGGCGGAGCCGACGTCATGCGCGAGCTCATCGAGCACGTATTGGAGGCCACGTCTCCCCGCAACGTCGAGTTGCAGATCATGCCGCTGTCGCAGGGCGTGCACCCTGGCCTCGACGGCCCCCTCCGGCTTCTTGAGACCCCGGACAACCAGTGGTTCGGGTACTCCGAAGGGCAGAAGAGCGGGATGCTCATCTCCGACCCGAAGGTGATCAGCACGCTTCAAACGCGGTATGCGAAACTGCGCTCACAGGCCCTCACACCCGAGGATTCCGTGAGCCTGCTGGAGCGACTGCGAGGAGCACAATGAGCACCAGTAGCGAACTGGCGTGGTTCAAGAGCAGCTACAGCGGCAGCGACGGCGACGACTGCGTGGAAGTCGCCCTCGACTGGCACAAGTCCAGCTACAGCAGCGGCAGTGACGGCGACTGTGTCGAGATAGCCACCTGCCCCACCACCATCCACATCCGCGACTCCAAGAACCCCGAGGGCCCCCGGCTAGCCCTCGCCCCCACGGCGTGGACCGGCTTCCTCACGTACGCCGCGCAGACGCCCGCGCAGGCAGCAACAGACTCCGCCGCTCCTCGGCCGTAAGGTCGCGGAAGGCACGTGAACGGGCGCGCTCCAGCAGCCCGTTCACGTCTTCCGTGGCCCGCCATACCCGCACCGTCCGGTCACGGGAGACCGTGGCGATCAGCGTGCCGTCCGGAGACCACGCGAGGTCGTTGACCTGGTCGTTGTGGACGCCCACGACGGCCAGTTCACGGCCGGTGTTCGGGTCCCACAGGCGGACCGTGTGGTCCCAGGACGCGGTCGCGAGCCGGCGCCCGTCCGGGGACCAGGCGACGCCCGCCACCCGTTCCTCATGCCCGCGCAGATTCGTGAGCTTGGCCCCTGTGTACGGGTCCCAGATCCGCACCATACGGTCACGCGACCCGGTCGCGACGCGGCGGCCGTCCGGGGACCAGGCGAGGCTCCAGGTGTAGTCGCCGTGGCCTTCGAGGAGGGTGAGGCGTTCGCCGGTGCGGGTGTCCCAGACGCAGGCCGAGCCGCGCGTGAGGGAGGTGGCGAGCCGGGTGCCGTCGGGGGACCATGCGGGGCGGGCGTACGACTGGCGGTCGCCCTCCAAGGTGAGAAGCGGGACCCTTTCGGCGGCGTCCCAGATGCGGGAGTCACCGTTGTTCTCCGTGGTGGCGACGCGGGTGCCGTCGGGTGACCAGGTGACAGAGACGAACTCGGTCTGTTCCCTGATGAGTTCGAACCCCATCCCCTGCTGAGGGGCATCGGTCCAGCCTCCCGACTGGGGAGAGCTGACCAGCAACAGCAGCCGCGCCTCGTCCGGAGAGAACACCGCGTCCACCACACCGTCGAAGTACTGCCCCCGGTTGAGCAACTGCCGTCGGGAAACGTCCCATGTCAGCGGCCTTCGGCTGTCCGCCACCACGAAGAGCCGCTCCCCGTCCGGCAGCCACTCGACGCGCCGTAGCCCTTCGACACCGCGCAGAGAGACCTCCTCCCCGCCCACCGGTGCCTCCGCGTCCCACAGGGAAACCGTCCCGTCGCGGGACGCCGTGGCGATGCGGTCCCCGTGCCAGGAGATGTCGTTGACACAGTCGGTGTGACCGTCCAGCCAGATGGCCGTGTTCACGGACAGATCCCAGAGGTGCACGGTGCGTTCGTTGTCTCCGTAGGCAAGACGGAAGCGGCTGGGTGCCCAGGTCACGCACGGCAGCGGCGCCCCGGCATGCTGCACGTGCGCCACTTCCCAGGACTCCCCCGGGGGCGGCACCCGCCAGACGACGACCCTGCGGTCCGCCGCGACCGAGGCGAGCCACTTCCCGTCGGAAGACCAGGCGACGTGGGCGACGCTCGCCCGGTGCTCGCGCAGCTCGGTCCGCTGCTCCTGACCGTCCGTGCCCCAGATCAGCACCGTGCCGTCGTCACCCGCGCCCGCCAGCCACGCCCCGTCCCACGACCAGGCGATCCGCCATACCGGCGGCCGGCGCTCCCAGCCCTCGGCCAGCTCGACCACCATGTTTCCGGTGCCCGCGTCCCGGACGCACACGCCCTCCCGTGACGCCACCGCGACGCGCGCGCTGTCCGCCGACCAGGTGACGCTGCCGCCCCAACTCCCGCCCAGGGAAAGGCATTCGGACCAGTCCTCTGTGTCCCAGAGGACGGCGAGACAGTCGCGGTACCCGGCCGCGAGCCGCTTTCCGTCGGGCGACCAGGCCACCGTGAACGCGTTGTCGCCCGCACCGCCGGTGCGCGCAAGCACCACGGGCTCGCGCGCCACGTCGTCCGGCCCCGACGCCCAGACCCGCACCTTCCCGTCCTCGTAGGCGACCGCGAGCCGGGCACCGTCCGGCGACCAGGCCACCGCCCGCGCGTTGCCGCCGTCGCAGCGGAGGACCGCGCACCGCCACGTGGAGTTCAGGGCGGTGTGCAGCGCGCGCTGGACGACGGGGATCGGCGCGCATTCCTCCGCAGCCGCCAACGCTGCGAGCAGCGCCAGCTCCGGGGTGCCGCGCGCGCCTTCGATGGCCCGGCGGGCCACCGCATCGGCCACCTGGGCCATGGCGGCACTGTCACGACGTATGGACTCCTCAAGGAATGCCGCGACCAGCGGACCGCCGCCGACTGCCTCGGGCTCGGCGGCAACCCACCCCCGCGTAACAGCCAGCCTCTCCCCTCCCAGCAAGTACCCGTCCCGCCGCCCCGAATGCTCCCAGTCCTGCGCGGACCGCTCCAACTCCGTGCGCCTGCGCAGCATTTCAGCGGCCCCGGCGACAGCACCACGCAGCGGCGCCCACTGCCGGAAGAGCGCCTCGTGGCTGACGTCGACGACGTCACCGTCACTCGTGAGCAGCCTCCCGGCCACGAACGCGTCGACGACGGCCCGCTCCCCCGGCGCGAGATCGCCCCGCCGCACGCGGCGCCGGGTCGGCTCCCCGTGCTCCAGGGTGACGAACTTCAGCAGCGCCCCGAGCACGGGCGCGCCGGGATCGGCGCCCCGCAGCTCGTCGGCGATCCGATCCGCCTGTTCGGCCAAAGCACCGGCCACACCCCCGAGTTGAAGGTAGTCAGCCTCCCGTACAACACCGTCGTCGGCAGCGCGGGCCCGCAGGTACAGCGCCTGCAAGGTGTAGGCGAGCAGCGGCAGGGCGTCCCCGCCGCCCGTGTCGTCGACCATGCGGGCGACGAGCCCGGGGGCGAAGGTCAGCCCGGCCTGCTCACCGGGCTTCTCGATGACGTCGACGATTTCGGCGCGCCCCAACACGCTGACGAGCAGCGGCTGTTGGCCGAGAGCGCCCGCGTACCCCGTCTCCAGCAGATCCGTCAGGAAGTCCGAGCGCAGGGTGGCCACGACCCACAGCCGAGGCCGTGCGGCGACGGCCTCCCCGATCCGGACGAGAAAGGCGTCGCGTTCGCGCGGCCCGGCGAGCGTGAACAGCTCCTCCAGCTGGTCGACGACGATCAGTACGGGCCCACCCCGTTCAGGCAGGGCCTCGGCCAGGGCGGTTTCGAGCCGCCCGACCGGGTCCTCGCCCGGCGTGAACGGCGGTACGACGACCCACCGTTCTCGTCGCCGGGCGAGCGCGGGCAACAACCCGGCCAGCACCAGCGACGACTTTCCGCTCCCGGACGGCCCGATGACGGAGACGACGCGCCCCGCAGGGCGGCCGCCCGCCACGGGGTGCAGCCGGGCGACCAGCTCCCGTACCTCCCGGTCCCGCCCGAAGAAGACCCCGCTGTCGGCCTCCGTGAATGCCTCAAGTCCCGGATAGGGAGGCTGGGTTGCATCCCATGCGCGCCGCACGGCGGCGACCGGCCGCTCCAGGACGTGCAGCCAGACGGCACAGCCGATGAGCAGCAGGATGGTCCCGCCGAGCAGGGGCAGCGACCAGTCCCGCAGCACGCGCAGGATCCACGGGACGTGATCGGTGCGGCTGGTGGCGTAGTTCGCGGCCATTCCCAGCAGGGTCGTGGCCACCAACGCCAGGACATTCACCGCGAGTTGGGCACGCCGTCGATCCACGCCCTCAGTGTGCCACCGCGCCCCCTACGCGGAGGGCGCGCCGTTCACGGCGTACTCGACCCCCTCCGCGTACGGCAGGGCGAGTGCCTCGGCGTAAGCGCGCTCGTAGTCCTCGTCGCCGATCTGCTCCCGTACCTGCTCCGCGCAGCGGCGGTGGGCGGCGGTGAACTCCCTGAAGCCGCGTTGCGCGGGGCCCGCGAAGTCCCAGGCGTGCTGGCCGACGGCGAGGATCCGGGCGGCCTGGTGGCCGTCGCCGGTGGCGCGGACGGCGGCCGCGAGGGCGTCGAGGCTCAGCGCGGCGGGGATCGTGCTGCGCATCGCCGCGTGACCGGCCACGGCGTCGCGGGCCAGGCGTACCGCCTCGTCCGGTTCGCCGCGCAGCAGCGCGATCCGCACGAGGAAGCACTCCGCGACGGAGCGGCACCAGCCCTCGCCGCACCTGCGGCTGGCCTCGCACAGGTCGACGAAGACCCGCTCGGCCCGGTCGTAGTCACCGCGCCCCAGCCACGCGTACGCGACCGCGGTGCGGTGCTGGAGGTCGGCGGCGCCCAGCCAGTCCGGACCGGGGTCCGGCCGCGGCACCAAGGACAGCGACAGGTCGACCTCGTCATACCGGCGGGTGAGGACCTTGTGCGCCATGTCGGGGTAGGTGGCGGCGAGGACGATCCGCGGGTCGTCCCGGAGGTCCTGGTCTTCCGCCAGGCGCTCGCACACCGCGCCCCAGCGGCGGACGGCGTCCAGGTCGCCCTGGAGGGTGGCCACCGCCGCCCGGGTCCACGCGGCCTGGAAGCAGGCGGGGCCCGGCTCCGGGTCCGCGGTGAGCACGAGGTCCAGGCAGTGCTGGGCCTCGCGCAGATAGCTGGTGTACCGCCACAGGAAGCCGATGCTGCCCGCCATTTCGAGGGCGACGGCGCGGTCGGGGCCGGCGAGGGCGTGGTCCATGGCGGCCTGGAGGTTGGTGTGCTCGGCGATGGTGCGCTCGCTCCAGCGGATCTGCTCCCCGGTGTTCCAGGTGGCGCACGCCTCACGGGCGAAGCCGCGGTAGAAGTCGCGGTGGCGCAGCCTCAGGGCGTGCTCCTCGCCCAGCTCGCGCAGCCAGTCGAGGCCGAACTCCCGGACGGTGTCGAGCATGCGGAGGCGGGCAGGGTCGGTGCGGTGGCGCACGACGACGGACTTGTCGAGGAGCCCGTCGAGGAGTTCCGTGAACCGCTCGGGCGCGAGCGGCCCGCCCACGCAGACCCGCGCGGCGCCCTCGGCGGTGAAGCTGCCCGCGAAGACGGAGAGCCGCGCCCACAGGAGCCGCTCCAGCGGGGCGCAGAGTTCGTGGCTCCAGCCGATGGCGGTACGGAGGGTCTGGTGGCGGCGGGGGCGCGGGTTGCGGCGGCCCTCGCAGGCGGCCAGCAGGTCGAGGGGCGAGGGCACGCGGTCGCCGAGCGCGGTGTACAGCTCGTCGACGGACAGCTCGGAGAGCCGGGCGGCGGCCAGCTCGATGGCAAGGGGAATCCCGTCGAGCCGGGAGCAGATGGCGGCCACGGTGGGGTGGCTGGCGTCGTCGAGGGTGAAGCGGGGGTCGACGTGGGTGGCGCGGGCGGTGAAGAGGGCGGTGGCGTCGGAGGGGCAGCTCTGTGAGTCGGGGGCCGTGCCCGACCCTTCGGTGCGCCCGGACAGGGGAAGCGGAGACACCTCCACGCACTGCTCCGCGGGGATCCCCAGCGGCTGGCGGCTCGTGGCGAGGAGCCGGGCTCCCGGGGCCGCGGCGAGCAGGATCGTGGCGAGCTCGGCGCAGCCGGACCGTACGTGTTCGCAGGAGTCGAGGATGAGCAACGCCCGTTTGTCGCGGAGCGATTCGGCCAGCACCTCGGCCACCGGACGGGTGGTGCGGTCGGCCAGGCCCAGGGCCTCCACGACGGCGAGGCCGACGGTGGCCGGGTCGCGCAGGGGGGACAGTTCCACGAGCCACACGCCGTCCGGGTGGGCGGGGTGCGAACGGGAGGCGGCCCGCAGGGCGAGCCGTGTCTTGCCGACGCCGCCGACGCCGACGAGGGTCACGAGCCGGCTCCCGGCACGACCGGCATCTCCGGCACCCCCGGCCCGGCGCGCACTGGGGGCGGGTGCCCCGCTCAACAGCTGCTGGAGACGGTCCAGTTCGGCCCGCCGGCCGACGAAGCTGGTGGCCTCCTCGGGCAGATTGCCCGCGACCTCTGTGACGTGGTGCTGGGACACGCGGCTCTCCTCGCCCGCTGCCTGTGAAGGCCCTGGTCAGGGGGCGTCACCCGCCCCGGCCCGCAACTGAGGGAGGACAGTCTGGCCGAGACCCGGCCGGTCGACCGCCGCATCCCGGCAAGTGATCAGAACCGGACGTTCCCCATCACAACCTGCCGCCTTGCGCCCGACACCTTTCAAGTCCCCCCGCCCCCACCGGGTTGGGTGAAACATGGCCCCTCACTACGGCCGTGCCCGACCTCCGAGGGGGAGCAGCAGCTCATGACCGCCGACAAGAGGGTGGGCGGGGCGGGTCGGCCACGCAGGCGTCGCCCTCTACTCCCACGAATCCCCCTGCGCCATCTCCTGCCGCTGCTCCCTCCCCTGGGAATCTGCGCGCTGCTCACGGCCCTGGGCTTTCTCACGCATGTCCTCTCCCCGCTCTCGGGCCTGCTGCTGCTCGCCCCCGTGCTCGCCGGGCTCCGACTCGACGCCCGGCACACGGCGGCGGTCGGCGCCGTCGCCCTGCTCCTCGGGCTCCTGGTGGACGGCCGCGCCTGGAGCCCGGGGTTCGCGGCGCACTGGGGCGGGCTGCTCACGGGCAGCGTCCTGAGCGTGCACGCGGCGGCCCGCCGCACCGCCCTGGAGCGGGTCCTTGCGCGGGTCAGCGAGGTGTCGCGGATCGCGCAGGCGGCCATCCTGCCGCCGGTGGCCGAGGAGTTCGCCGGGACACTCGTACGCACGCGCCACTACTGCGCGGCACCGGACGCCACGGTGGGCGGGGACCTGTACGACTGCGCGCTCACCCCCTTCGGCCTGCGCGTCATCGTCGGGGACGTACGCGGACACGGGGCGGAGGCGATGCCGCTGACGGCGGCGACGATCTCCGGCTTCCGCGATCTGGCGTACCGGACAAGGGAGTTGAGGTCGGTGGCGATCGGCCTGGACGCACGTCTGACGCCGCGCCTGGCCGACGAGGAGTTCGTCACGGCGGTCCTGGTGGAGTTCGGCAACTGCGAGATCCGCACGGTCAACTGCGGCCACCCCCCACCCCTGCGCGTGGGCACGGACGTGAAACTCCTCGAACCCCCCAAGCCCGCGCTCCCGTTGGGCCTGCGCCCGGACCCGGAGCAGTACCGCTTCCGCCTCTCCCCCGGCGACCGTCTGCTCCTCTACACGGACGGCCTGATCGAGGCACGCAACACGGAGGGCACCCACTTCCCCCTCCTCGAAGCAGCGGCGGAGGCCCTCACCGACCCCCTCCCGGAATCGGCCCTGGCCCGCCTGTACGAGCAGGTGACCGCCCACTCGGGCGGCACGCTCACGGACGACGTGGCGCTGGTCCTCTGCCAGCCGTCGGACCTGCGCACACACACTGGGCTCACCCCCGGGTCCCACCCTGGAGCTCCCGAACCACCTGGACTTCTCGGACCACTTGAACCGCCGCCCACGCTGAGCGGCTGACGCCTCGTCATCTCCGGGGACGCGGGGGCTCGTACGGTATCGGCGCGAGCGCACGGGACGTGGAGGGAGTGAAATCTGCTGAAGTCCCGCTTCCCGTACGGCTGTCGCCTGGCAACTTCACACGCTGCTGTTTGCCCGTGCCCAGGTCCTTCGCGCTCACGTGCATGATGCCGTTGGCGTCGATGTCGAAGGAGACCTCGATCTGCGGGACGCCGCGGGGCACGTGCGGGATGCCCGTGAACTCGAACATTCCGAGCCTCTTGTTGAACGCCGCGATCTCGCGCTCGCCCTGGTAGACCTGGATCTGCACCGACGTCTGGTTGTCCTCCACCGTCGTGAAGATCCCCGAACGCTTCGTCGGGAACGTGGTGTTGCGCTCGATCAGCTTGGTCATGATGCCGCTCTTGGTCTCGATACCGAGGGACAGCGGGGTCACGTCGAGGAGCAGGACGTCCTTGACCTCACCCTTGAGGACACCGGCCTGGAGCGAGGCGCCGATGGCGACGACCTCGTCCGGGTTCACACCCTTGTCGGCCGCCATGACCTTGTCGGCCTCCATGCCGCCGGTCAACTCCCTGACCAGGTCGGCGACGGCGGGCATGCGGGTGGAGCCACCGACGAGAACGACGTGGTCGATCTCGGTGGGGTCGACGCCGAGATTCTTGTCGGCGGCATCCTCGATGACACGGTGGAACGGCGTCTTGCAGCGCTCCAGGAGGTCGGACGTCAACTGCTGGAACTGGGCGCGCGTGAGCTTCTCGTCCAGGTGCAGCGGCCCCTCGGCGAATGTGGCGATGTGGGGCACGCTGATCGTCGTCTCGGCGGACGAGGACAGCTCGATCTTCGCCTTCTCGGCGGCCTCACGGAGGCGCTGCAGGGCCGTCTTGTCCTTGGAGAGGTCCACGCCGTGGCCGGCGTTGAACCGCTGGACCAGGTGGTCGACGACGCACTGGTCCCAGTCGTCACCACCGAGGCGGTTGTCGCCGCTCACCGCTACGACCTCGACGACGCCGTCTCCGACCAGCACCAGGGACACGCTGAGGTGTCCGCCACCGAGGTCGAAGACCAGAATGGACTGGTCGTCCTTGTCGAGGCCGTAGGCGAGAGCGGCGGCGGTGGGCTCGCTGACGATACGAAGCACGTTGAGCCCGGCGATCTCACCGGCCTCCTTGGTGGCCCACCGCTCGGAGTCGTCGAAGTAGGCGGGGACGGTGATGACGGCGTCGATCACCTTCTCACCGAGGTACGCCTCGGCCTCCCGCTTCAGCTTCTGCAGGATGAAGGCGGAGATCTGCTGGGAGTTGAAGTCCTTCCCGTCCAGGCTGATCTTCCAGTCGGTGCCCATGTGACGCTTCACGGACCGGATGGTGCGGTCCGCGTTCGTGACCGCCTGACGCTTGGCGGCCTCGCCGACCAGCACCTCACCGCTCTCGGCGAAGGCGACGACGGACGGCGTGGTCCTGGCGCCCTCTGCGTTCACGATGACGGTGGGCTCACCGCCCTCCAGAATGCTGACGGCGGAGTTGGTCGTGCCCAGGCTGATGCCCACCGCCCGGCCCACGAAGGGGCGGGCGGACGCGGTCGCGGACTTCGAGGACGCCTTGGCAGCCGCCAGTTCGCTCCAGAACACGCGGCTGGCCTCCGCAGCCTTCGCGTCGGGCCAGTTGGTTCCGTACAGCCGCACCAGAACCCGCCGGAAATCCTCGTACCTACGGGCGGCGGCCCCAGGGTTTCCCCCACGTCCGACGAGCTCTTCCTCATCCAGATACAGCCGGGGCTCGGCCTCACCGTCGCCACCCGTCGGTGCCCGCCTCTGCTCGCTCGAGGGCGGGCGATACCCCACGTTGCGGGCGACGATGAGGTCCGCGACGGTATCGGTGCCCTGCCTCCGCGGCCTCGGGAGACCCCGGCTCTTGAGACTCCGGTAGAGACAGCGGTAGAGATCGTCGAGCGTCAGATCTGCCGGCGCCTCGGGGTCGCCCTGGGTGAGCAGCCTGAGCAGCTGTGCCGTGAAAGCCGTGTTGCGCTCGCCGGGCGGGGCAAGGGCGGTCATCCCTGCCGGAGTGGCGGTGAGCGTGTACGTTCCCGTGATGTCGACCTGGGCCAGCACCAGATCTTCGAGGGGAGACATGACACCGAGCGCACGGCCGGAGAAGCAGCAGTCCAGGATGACGACGCGGTTGCGTGCGGGGCTGTTGGCGACGAGTTCCCTCAACCCGTCGAAGGGCATCGCGCCGTAGCGCAACAGATCGCCGCGTTTGGTGTGCGACAGCCCCAGGTGCAGCTGGCCCCGGCTGTCGAGCAAGCCGTGACCCGCGTAGTAGACCAGCAGCAGATCCTCGGCCTGCGGAATCACGTCGGCCAGTCGCTCTCCCAGTTCCGACGGGGTCCTGGGGTTGGCGATCACCTCACAGTGACGCGGGTTGAACCAGCCGTGCACGGACTGGCCCAGTGCCTCGACGATGTCGGTCAGGTTGTTGAGCACCGGCGGCAGGGCCGGCAGGTCAGGGTCGCGTGTGTAGTCGGCCGTGCCGATCAGCACGACGCGGGACCGCTCACCGTTCGGCAGTCTCATCGGGTTCCGCGTCCGACGGCTCACGGCTCAGAAATGCGCAGAACTCACTCACCACGGCATCAGGATCGCTGACCCGGCGAAGATCGATCTCGAAGCTCTCCCCGGTGGGCCTGACCGCCTTCACCGTCACATCGCTCTTGCGCTGCTTCACCCACTCGACAACAGCCCGGGCGAGGACAGTCGCCGAGCCGCCCGCCGAGACCGCGACCACCAAAGCCTCGGGGAGCCCGCCCATCTGGCCGGAATCGACGTCCGCATGCTCCAACCGCGCCTTGCCCCGCAGGTCCTCTTCATAGCGCAGCCAATCAGCAAGAGCCAGCAGAGATTCCGAAGCCCGTTCAAGATCGGCATCCTCGACGAGAAGCCTCATTTCAACAGCGCCCCCGTATCGCTCAGTTGACGGAACATCAGAGTACGCAACCCGGCCGCACCGAGGAAGATCGGATCAGCTCCGGCAAACCAACCACGCGGCTCCTGCTGCCTCTTGGTGGACCTGGCCCCCCTCCCCATACTCGCGCTGGCCACCTTGTTCCGTCACACTCCCCCTCCATAACGTCAAGCCCATGACCAAGGACAACACCCCACACACCTACGTCCTCGTACACGGCACGAACAGCGCGGGCGCGTTCTGGCAGCCGTACGCATCGGAGTTGGCCTTGCGCGGCCACCGGGTGGTGGCCCTGGACCAGCCCCTGCACGGCGCGGCGGCGTACTACCCACCCGCGTACCAGACCCAGGACCTCACGGCCCTGGCAACACAGCCCACCCCCCTGGCGAAGATCGGCCTGGCCGACTTCGAGCGCAGGGTCACGGAGACGGTGCGCCGCGCGGCACGGCACGCGGCGAACGGCAAGGTGATCCTGGTGGGCCACAGCCTCGGCGGCCTCTCCCTCTCCCGCGTCGGCAACTCGATCCCCGAACTCCTCCACCACCTCTGCTACATGGCGGCGTACTGCCCGAGCGAGAGCATGCCGACGACCGAGGCATGCATGACAGCACCGGAGTCGGCGGACGCGATCACGCCCGCGGACCAGGTGATCGGCGACCCGGCGAAGCTGGGGGTGATCAGGCTCAACCTCCGTACGCAGAACAGCAGGCACTTGGCCACACTCAAGGAGATGACCTGCGCGAACTACCCGGAGGCGGCGTTCCACCGCGTCCTCGCGGGCCTCCAGCCGGACGAGTCCACGCGCCCACCGGCGGAGCGGGCGGCGGGCGAGGCGGCGACGTGGGGCACGGTCCCCCGCACCTACTTGCGCTTCGGCAAGGACCGCCTGGTGACCCCCGCACTCCAGGACCGCATGATCGCGGAGGCGGACGCCCTGACCCCCGACAACCCTTTCCGCGTACGGAACTTCCCCTCGGCACCGCACATCGGCCCCCTCGATCCGGGGCCGGTGACGGAGGCGCTGCTCGCACTGGGAGGGGACCGGCACCAGTAACTGACCGCCCTTTCCTAATGGTTCAGACCGTTTCGGTCGGTGCGTTTGCTCTGGTGTTCCTCAATTCCCTTGTCCGGACTGGATCTTGGCTGAAAATATCCAGCCTCGTGCCCGGCGGTTACCGCCGGAAGCACATCCAGGAATGTCATTCCAGATCGGGGGATCATCCATGAAGGCTCGCACCAAGCACGGAATGGTGGCGGCGCTCAGCGCTGTCGCCGTCCTCGGCGGAACCGCGACCGAGGTCTTCGCCGCGGACGCCGCCACCGTGACCAAGCAGACCGTCACGCAGCAGGCCACCGCCCAGCAGAGCGACCCCGCCGCCACCCCGGCCGCGTACGTCACCTACCTGCGCCACTCCCACGAAGAGGGCGCGGCTGACACGCTCAAGAAGTTCAAGAACCTGACCCGGGTCCAGCAGCACAAGTACCTCGGCTACCTCCACGACCCGGCCCTGTTCAAGGCGTTCCTCGACAAGGGCACGGCGGCTCAGGGAAAGGGCATTTCCGTCCATTCCCAGAACGCCAGCAGCACGACCTCGCTGCGGGGCGGTGACGTCACCATGGGGCAGGAGCGCACCTTCAGCGGTCTCGACGCCGCCGCGAAGAAGCGGAAGAAGCCGCTGCCCAGGGGTGCGCACTCGGTCAAGTACAACGCCTATGTGAAGTACTTCGGCATCAAGGCCATCCGGTTGACGCTGAAGGTGAACTTCCACAGCAACGGCCGGGACATCGACAAGATGTACAAGGCCGAAGCCACCAAGCGGAACCTCAGCGGCGTCATCAGCCTCGACCACAAGAAGACGAAGCAGTGGCGCTCCAAGTGGATGTGGTGCCCGGTGGGCAAGCCCTGCTCCAACGGCCACAACGCCAACGCCTCGGTCATCTGGGAGGGCAGCGTGGTGATGAAGGGGAGCACGTTCCAGCTCGACAAGAAGCAGAAGGCGCAGGGGAACATCTACGGCCGGCTCTCGAACTACTCCCTCAAGAACGTCTAGACGTCTCGACGCCTCGGCGTCTGAGGGAAAACCACTGAGCTGATCCAGCGCCAACCGGGCAGGGGCGCCCTTCCGAGGGCGTCCCTGCCCGTCGTCGTGCCGGGAACAGTCGGTCCGCCCGAGGCTGTTGCACGGAGTGATTGAGTGAGGGACCGGCGTCGCACGCCGCCCCGCACTCGCCCCACGACACGCTTCCGCAGGAGGACTCCTTCATGACTGACCGCCCCTTGACCCTCATGGCCGTGCACGCCCACCCCGACGACGAGGCCACCAGCACCGGAGGGGTCCTCGCGCGGTATGCGGCGGAAGGGATCCGCACGGTGCTCGTGACCTGTACCGACGGCGGTTGCGGGGACGGGCCCGAAGGCGTCAAACCGGGTGATGCCGGGCATGACGCGGCGGCCGTCGCCGCGATGCGCCGGCAGGAGCTCGAGGCGAGCTGCGAGGTCCTGAAGGTCAGCGATCTGGAGATGTTGGACTACGCCGACTCCGGGATGATGGGCTGGGCGAGCAATGATGCCCCCGGTTCCTTCTGGCAGACGCCCGTCGAGGAAGGCGCCGCGAGACTCGCGGAGCTCATGCGCCACTACCGGCCCGATGTCGTCGTCACCTACGACGAGAACGGCTTCTACGGCCACCCCGACCACATCCAGGCCCACCGCATCACCATGGCGGCGGTCGAGATGACCGCACGGGACGCGGAGCCGCTGGCGCCCAAGGTCTACTGGACGACCATGCCGCGCTCGGGCATGCAACGGTTCGGGGAGATCATGCGCGAGTTCCACCCGGACATGCCGGAGCCGGATCCGGAGGAGGCCGCCGCGATGGCCAAGATCGGGCTGCCCGACGACGAGATCAGCACCTGGGTCGACACCACCGCGTTCAGTGATCAGAAGTTCGACTCGCTGGCCGCGCACGCCAGCCAGGGCGAGAACATCTTCTTCCTCAAGATGGGCAAGGAGAGGTTCGGCGAGCTGATGGGCGTGGAGACCTTCGTACGGGTCCAGGACGCCACCAGCGCGGCCGTACCCGAGAACGATCTCTTCGCCGGGCTGCGCTGAGCCGGCCGGCCCCCGTCGAACGCACAGCAAACGCAGAGCGCGCCGCCCCAACTGGCAGGGCGGCGCGCTCACTTGGCAGGGAAAGGACGCCGAGCGGCAGCGCCCCTGGGACACGTAACGGAATCAGTGCGCCGCCACCTGCCCCGGCACCTCGGCACTCTGCACGCGCGACTCCGAGATCTCCCGTCCCGACTCCATCGGTGACGTCACGTCGTCGTCGCCGCTGCGCTTGCCGATGTGGTTGAAGAGGAGGTTCAGGACCACCGCTGCCACACAGCCCGTGGAGATGCCCGAGTCGAGGATGATCTTCGCGCGCTCGGGGAACGCGTGGTAGAACTCCGGCGCCGAGATCGGGATCAGGCCGACGGCCAGCGAGACGGCGACGATCAGGACGTTGTTGTCCTTCTCCAGGCCCGCCTTGACGAGGGTCTGGATGCCGCTCGCCGCGACCGAGCCGAAGAGGACGACGCCCGCGCCGCCCAGGACCGGGCGCGGCACGACCGCGATGAGCGAGGCCGCGACCGGCATCAGGCCCATGAGGACGAGGAAGCCGCCGCCGACCGCGACCACGAAGCGGCTGCGGATCTTCGTCATCGCGACCAGGCCGATGTTCTGCGCGAAGGCGCTGCACATGAAGCCGTTGAAGAGCGGGCTGAGGGCCGAGCCGAGGGTGTCCGCGCGCAGGCCCGCCGCGATGGTCTTCTCGTCCGCGGGGCGGTCCACGATCTCACCGAGGGCCAGCATGTCGGCCGTTGACTCCGTCATGGAGACGACCATCACGACGATCATCGAGACGATCGCCGCGCCCGCGAACTGCGGGGCGCCGAAGTGGAACGGGGTCGGGAAGCCGACGATGTCCGCGTCACCGATGGCGCTGAAGTCCGTCATGTCGAAGGGGATCGCGACGATCGTGCCGAGGACGAGGCCGAGGAGCACCGCGATCTGCTTGACGAAGCCCGTGGTGAAGCGGCGCAGAAGCAGGACGATCACCAGGGTGATGCCCGCGAGGGCCAGGTACTTCTCCGCGCCGTAGTCCTTCGCCGCCGGGTTCGGGCCCTGTGCCCAGCCGAACGCCACCGGCATCAGCGAGATGCCGATGAGGGTGATGACCGTGCCCGTGACCACCGGGGGGAAGAAGCGGATCGCCTTGGAGAAGAAGGGCGCCGCTATAAAGCCCAGGACGCCTGCGACGATCACCGCGCCGAAGATGATCGGCAGCGCGTCGTCCTTGTCCTTCGTCGAGTCGACGACCGCGAGCATGGGGGCGACGCCCGCGAAGGTGACGCCGTTGACGAAGGGCAGCCGGGCGCCGATCTTCCAGATGCCGAGCGTCTGGAGGAACGTCGCGAGGCCCGCCGTGAAGAGGCAGGCGCCGGTGAGGAAGGTGAGTTCCTTGGGAGACAGGCCGACGGCCGCGCCCACGATCAGCGGGGGTGCGACCACTCCCGCGTACATGGCCGCCACATGCTGGAGGCCCGTCGTGGCCATCTTGAGTGGGGGGAGCTTCTGGTCGACGGGATGGACCCCGTCGGGGGTCGTCGCGTCGGGGGACGCCTCCTCCTCGGAGGCGGTACTGCCTTGCTTGGTGAACCTGGGCTCTGTAGCCACTGTGGCTCCTCCGGTTGTTTTCCAGTACCGGCTGCGGACCGGCACTTTGCTTCTGGGAGGTGGGGGGTGATGCACGTGGTGCAAGGACTTGCTCGGTGTTCGGTTGTGCTGTTTCGCGCCCAGGTAGTACTTGAGTGAGTACTGACCGCCCCGGTGACGTGAGGCTTTGGGCCACGTCCCGGGGCGGCACTTGAGCAGCCCGCTCGGCTGCTCAAGTCCGGTCAGGGGCCGTCCCCCCTGACCGGAGATCCAGGGTCAGCTCGTCGCGGCGATGCGCGCGAGCCGCTGTGCCTCGTCCCGCGTGGAGCGGGCGATGGCGTCCTCGTCGGCGGTGAGCAGGCGTCCGTTCTCGACGACCGGCTTGCCATTGACGAGGGAGAGGGTGACCGGGGCCGCCGCGCCGAGGACGATGGCGGTCACCGGGTCGGCGATCGAGGAGTGTCCGATGCCGTCGGTCTTCCACAGGACCAGGTCGGCGAGTTTGCCGACTTCGAGGGAGCCTATGTTGTCGGCCCTCCCCAGGACTTGGGCTCCCCCGTACGTGCCGAGGCGCAGGGCCTGGCGCGCGGTGAGCGCCGCCTCGCGGTGGGCGCCGAGGCGGTTGATGAGCAGCGCGTTGCGCAGCTCGGTGTGGAGTTCGCCGGACTCGTTGGAGGCGGTGCCGTCCACGCCGAGGCCGACCGGGACTCCGGCGGCGAGCATGTCGGGGACGCGGGCGATGCCGGCCGCGAGGCGTGCGTTCGACGACGGGCAGTGCGCAACTCCCGTACCGGTACGGGCGAATGCCGCGATGTCGGAGTCGTTCATGTGGACGCAGTGCGCCATCCACACGTCGTCACCGAGCCAGCCCGTCGACTCGAAGTAGTCGGTGGGGCCCATGCCGAACAGCTCGTGGCAGAACTTCTCCTCCTCGACCGTCTCACTGCCGTGGGTGTGCAGCCGCACCCCGAGGCGGCGTGCCAACTCGGCGCCCTGGCGCATGAGTTCGGTGGAGACGGAGAAGGGCGAGCAGGGGGCCACGGCCACCTGCGTCATCGCGTCGAAGGAGGCGTCGTGGTGCTTGCGTACCGTCTCCTCCGTCGCGGCGAGCGCGCCGTCGAGGGTCTCGACGGCGAAGTCCGGGGGCAGGCCGCCGTCCTTCTCGCTGCGGTCCATGGAGCCACGGGCCAGGGTGAAGCGGACACCCGTCTCGGAGGCGGCCCGGATGATCGAACCCGACAGGTCGCCGGAGCCCTGCGGGAAGACGTAGTGGTGGTCCATCGCGGTGGTGACACCACCGCGGGCCATCATCGCCAGGGAACCCTGCGCCGCCGCGTACGTCATCTGCTCGTCGATGCGCGCCCACGTCGGGTACAGCGCCACCAGCCAGTTGAAGAGGTTGTGGTCCGTGGCCAGGCCCCGGGTGATCCACTGGTAGAAGTGGTGGTGCGTGTTGACCAGGCCCGGGGTGACCAGGTGGCCGGTGGCGTCGACGCGACGTACGACGTTCTCCAGGCCCTCGGGGGCCGGGCCCGCACCGATCGACTCGATCGTGTTGTCGGCGACGACCACGTGACCCGAGGCGTACTCGGTGTCGTGGGCGTCGACCGTCGCGATCGCGGCGTTCTCGATGACGATGCGCTGAGACACTGTCGCTGGCGCCATGGTGCTACCTCCGTGAAAGGGGTGGGGTGGGCACGGCAGGACCCTAGGAGGATTTGAGTGCCGCGGCGGTGGTGCTGCCGCGGGTGCCGAGGTGGTGGAAGAAGAGGTTCAGCGAGACGGCGACGAGCGCGCCGGCGCTGATGCCGGAGCCGAGCACGGTCTGCGCCCAGGCGGGGAAGTCGGCGTAGAAGGTGGGCGCGGCGAGCGGGATGATGCCGCAGCCGAGCGAGACGGCCACCAGGATGATGTTGGAGCTGTCGTCGAGTCCGGCCTCGGAGAGCGTACGGATGCCGCTGACCGCGATCGAGCCGAAGAGGACGATGCCCGCACCGCCGAGCACCGGCATCGGCACCGTGTTGACGACCGCGCCGAGCACCGGGAAGGCGCCGAGCACGATGAGCGCGCCACCGGCGACGGCGACGACGTACCGGCTGCGGACACGTGTCAGCGAGACGACGCCCACGTTCTGCGCGAAGGCCGAGGTGGGGAAGCCGCCGAAGACGGGGCCGACGAGCGTCGCGATGCCGTCCGTGCGCAGGCCGCGGGTGATGGTCTTCCCGTCGGTCTTGCGCTCGCAGATCTCTCCGAGGGCGAGCATCCCGGCCGAGGACTCGGTCATCAGGACCAGCATCACGATGCACAGCGAGAGGATCGCGGCGGGCTGGAACTCGGGGGCGCCGGAGGCGAAGGGCGTGGGGAGCGCGGCGACGGGCGCCGACTTGAGGGAGCTGAAGTCGGCGAGGCCGAACGGGATCGCGGCGAGCGTTCCGATGAACAGGCCCATGAGCAGGGCGACTTGCTTGAGGAAGCCGCGGCCGAAGCGCTGGAAGAGCAGGATCACGACGAGGGTGAACCCGGCGAGCGCGAGGAAGCGCATGTCGCCGAAGTCGGCGGCTTCCTTGTCACCGCCCTGCGCCCAGGTGACGGGCACGGGCATCAGGGTCACACCGATGAGGGTGATGACGACGCCGGTGACGAGCGGCGGGAAGAAGCGGAGCAGCCGTCCGAAGAACGGTCCGACGGCGAGGCAGAAGACGCCCGCGACCATCACCGCGCCGTAGATGGCGGGGAGTTGATGGCCCTTCGCGCTGTTCTCGGCGATGGCGAGGATGGGCGCGATGCCCGCGGAGGAGGCGGCGTTGACGAAGGGCAGCCGGTTGCCGACGAAGCCCTTGACGCCGAGCGTCTGCAGGATGGTGGCGAGCCCGGCGATGAGCAGGCTGGCCGCGATGAGCCGCGTCTGGGCGGCGGTGTCCAGGCCGACGGCCTGGCCGATGATGAGCGGAGGGGTGACGACGCCGGCGTACATGGCGGCGATGTGCTGGAGAGCGGCGGGGACGAGCCGCGAGAAGTGGAGCTTTTCATCCACCGGGTGACAGGCGGCAGTTGAGTCGCCGTCAGCTGTGTCAGCCGGTGTGCCGGCCTTCTCCGGTGGGGTGGAACACGGGCCCTCGGCTGCTGCCGGCCCCTTTGCTGGCTGTGCCATTGCTGTCGTTCCCTCCGGTGTGGCGCGCCCCCGCTCACTGCGGCGGAGCGGGGGCGCGCGTCCCGCGTCAGAGGTTGGTCATGTCGACCGGGATGCGCTGGTCGGCGCCGTCCCGCAGGATCGTGGCCTCGATCAGGCCGTACGGGCGGTCGGCGGCGTAGTACACGGCGCCGTCCTTGGCCTCGTTGTCCACGCCGCAGAAGGAGAGGTCCTGGCGGAAGTGGTGCTTGTTGGGCGCCGAGATGCGGATCTCGTCGATCTCGCTGCGGTTGTTGATGACGCGCGAACCCATCTGGAAGAGGGTCTGCTGCAGCGAGAGGGAGTAGGTCTCCACGAAAGCCTGGATGATGTGCTTCTTGGCCTGCTCGTAGGACTTCTCCCAGTTGGGCATCCGCTCTTCGTCGGAGGTCCAGGTGTGGCGCCACCAGGTGGACAGCGACGTCGCGAGGATGCGGTCGTAGTCCTCCTTCAGCGTCGTGTAGCGGTCCTTGATGTAGCCCCAGAACTCGGAGTTCGTGGTGTTCATGACCGTCAGGTCCTTCAGACCCGACAGGACCTCGAACTTCTCACCGTCGTAGGTGACCTGGACGAGCCGCGTCTCCTGGCCCTTGCGGACGAAGGAGTGCTTGACCTCGTCGGAGCCGATGAACTTGGAGTTCGAGTCGGACCCGGCGATGCGCTCCCAGGAATACTCCTCGATGCGGATGCGCGCCCGGTGGATCGAGGGCTGGCTGTCGACGAAGTGCCGGGCCAGGTGGATGCCGTACTGCTCGGCGGACTCGATGCCGAATTCCTTGGCGAACGCGAAGCAGGTGTTCTTCGTGGTGTCCGTCGGCAGGCAGTTGGCGTTCGAGCCGGTCAGGTGGACGTCGTCGAGGTCACCGGAGAGGGCGACCGAGACGTTGAGGTCCTTGATGTGGTGGGTGTCGCCGTCCCGCGTGATCTTTACGACCCGGTTCTCAGCCTTGCCGTACTGGTTCTGACCCAGAATGGTGGGCATGTCTGCTAGCTCCCTCGGTAAACGGAGTAGCCGAACGGGTTGAGCAGCAACGGCACGTGGTAGTGCTCGCCCGGCTTGACGGCGAAAGTGATCGCCACCTCCGGGAAGAACGCTCCGTTCGTGCCGCTGTCCCGATTCGCGGGGGCGTCCTGCTGCGCCTCGGCTTGCTGGTTGTTCTTGCTCAGGAAGTACGCCTCGGTCTCGAAGTCGAGCCGTACGTGGGTGGTGCCCTCCGGCAGCGCCGGGAGGTCCTTGCAGCGCCCGTCCGCGTCGGTGGCGCTCTTGCCGAGGTGCTGCCACGCGGCGTCGCTGCCCGAGCGGGCGGCGAGCGAGATGGCGACGGACTCGGCGGGGCGGCCGATGCTGGTGTCCAGGATGTGCGTGGACACCGAAGCGGTGGTCTCGGTGCTCATCGGTCGGGTCACTCCCCTTCTTCTACGAGGCGGTTGAGACGGATGCGGTTGATCTTGCCCAGTTCGGTGCGGACGATCTCCCGCTCCTGCTCCGCGTCGTTGTCGATCCGGACCTTGATCTGGCCGAGCATGAACTCGGCGGTGGCGCCGGTCGCGCAGATGAGGAAGACGTGTCCGAACTTCTCCTGGTAGGCCAGGTTCAGTTCGAGCAGTTCGGCCTTGAGCTCCTCGGAGGCCCCGGCCATCCCGCGCTGCTCGCGGGCGGAGGTCGGGTCTCCCGGCTTCGGGCGCCCGATCGGCGGGTGCCCCGCCATCGCCTCGGCCAGGTCCTCGGCGGTGAGCTCGGCCATGGCGGCGTCGCTCGCGACGAGAAGGGCGTCGACGGCGGCGAAGGGGCGCTGGGCAAGCAGCTTGCTTCCCCACGCCGAAGAGGCGCATGCCTCGTGGAGCGCGGCGGTGGCCGCGGCCTCCTCCAAGGCGTTGAACCGGGAAAGTCCCGGGGTATTGCTCGAAGTCACGGGAAGCCTCCGTGGCCTTGTGCTGGACGGGCTGCGCATTAGCTAAGACCTTCAACAACACCGCGTCAACACTTTGTTGAAATCTCTTGAACAAAGAAGCCGCCACCCGGCATTTCGGGTGACGGCTTGCTTGCTCTTAGTGACGCGAGGCGCTCTCCGTGACCGGGCGACTCCTCCGCGACGACCGCGCTATTTCTCCTTGGCGGCGGAGTTTTCCCTGTTCAGGTAGTTGTACACAGTGAAGCGGCTGACGCCTAGGGCGCTCGCCACAGTCTCCACGCCATGGCGCACGGAGAAGGCGCCGCGCGCCTCCAGTATCCGTACGACCTCCTGTTTCGCCTTCCGGTCGAGCTCGGCCAGGGGGCGGCCCTGCTTGCGCTCCAGGGCGAGCAGAATATGGTCGAGCGAGTCGGCGAGCTGCGGCAGGCGTACGGCGATTACGTCGCGGCCCTCCCAGCTGAGTACGACGTCGTCCGTACCCGCCTCGTCCGGGTCCAGCATCTGGCCGCCCATCGCGTCGACGAGCGGCTTGACCGCCGTGACGAAGGGGTCCTCCCCGATCCCGGTCATCTGTCAGCCCCCTCCACCGGCTCGTCGGGTTCACCCGACTCGCCGACCACGTTCACCTGGAGCGAGACGCGCGTCGCACCCGCGGCCAGGGACTTGCGCAGCAGCGCGTCGACCGCGGTGAGCACCGCGTCGGCGCCGCCCTCCGCGGTGTTGCCGAACGGGCCGACATCCACCGCGTCCAGCTGGGCCCCCTGAATGACCTCACGGGCGACGACCGCGTGGGGCGGGGCCTCGTCGAGGTCGAAGGGTTCGGTCGTGAACTCCACTCTCAATCGCACGGCGACAACCTACTGCGCGGTTCTTGATTTCTGGCAGCCCCCTCTTGACAGCTTCGACGGATCGCAGGCAGTCTTCCATCAAGCAGAAATGAACTTCCGCAATACGGAAGGAGCGCGGAACTCCTCATGGCGTACACCGACCAGCGCTTCAATGTGAACCTGTCGATCCTCTTCACCGAGCTCCCGCTCCTGGAGCGCCCCGCGGCCGCCGCGGCGGCCGGCTTCACGGCCATCGAGCTGTGGTGGCCCTGGGTCGACGCCCCCACCCCCGAGCAGGCCGAGCTCGACGCCCTGAAGAAGGCGATCGAGGACGCGGGCGTCCAGCTGGTGGGCCTGAACTTCTACGCGGGCCAGCTCCCCGGCCCCGACCGCGGCGCCCTCTCCGTCCCCGGCGAGGAGAGCGACAAGTTCCGCGCGAACCTCAAGGTCGCGGCGGACTTCGCCCAGTCCCTCGGCTGCAAGGCGCTCAACGCCCTCTACGGCAACCGCGTCGAGGGTGTGGACCCGGCCGAGCAGGACAAGCTCGCCCTGGAGAACCTGGTGCTCGCGGCCCGTGAGGCCGACCGCGTCGGCGCGATCCTGCTCATCGAGGCCCTGAACAAGCCCGAGTCGCCGCTCTGCCCGATCGTCAGCGCCCCCAAGGCCATCGAGATCGTGGACAAGGTCAACGAGGCGACCGGCCTGGGCAACGCGAAGTTCCTCATGGACCTGTACCACCTCTCCATGAACGGCGAGGACCTCCCGTCGGTCATCGAGCAGTACGCCGCCAAGACCGGCCACGTACAGATCGCCGACAACCCGGGCCGTGGCGCTCCGGGCACCGGCTCGCTCCCCCTCGAGGAGCTCCTCGACCAGCTGAAGAAGGTCGGTTACGAGGGCTGGGTCGGCCTGGAGTACAAGGCCGCCGACGCCGCCGCCTCCTTCGAGTGGCTGCCCCGCGAGGCCCGCGCCGCGCGCTGAGCGCCGCCCGCCGGACGCCTTCGCTGAGCGCCGGGCGCCTTCGCTGAGCGCCAACTCACCCTCGTACACCAGTAGTTGAGAAAGGCAGTACCCTCATGAGCAACCTCCCCAAGATCGCGTGGGTCGGCCTCGGCATCATGGGCTCGCCCATGTCCGAGAACCTGATCAAGGCCGGATACTCCGTCACCGGCTTCACCCTGGAGCAGGACAAGCTGGACCGCCTCGCGGCCGCCGGCGGCACCGCCGCCACGTCGATCGCCGAGGCCGTCAAGGACGCCGACGTCGTCATCACCATGGTGCCCGCCTCCCCGCAGGTCGAGGCCATCGCGTACGGTGCCGACGGCATCCTGGAGAACGCCAAGTCGGGCGCGCTGCTCATCGACATGTCGTCGATCACCCCGCAGACCTCGGTCGACCTGGCGAAGGCCGCCAAGGACAAGGGCATCCGCGTCCTGGACGCCCCCGTCTCCGGTGGCGAGGCCGGTGCCATCGAGGCCGTCCTGTCCATCATGGTCGGCGGCGAGAAGGCCGACTTCGACGAGGCCAAGGCCATCTTCGACGCTCTCGGCAAGACCATCGTGCTGTGCGGTCCGCACGGCTCGGGCCAGACCGTCAAGGCCGCCAACCAGCTCATCGTCGCCGTCAACATCCAGGCGTGCGCCGAGGCCGTGGTCTTCCTGGAGAAGTCCGGCGTGGACCTGAAGGCCGCGCTCGACGTCCTGAACGGGGGGCTTGCGGGCTCGACCGTCCTGACCCGCAAGAAGGACAACTTCCTCAACCGCGACTTCAAGCCCGGCTTCCGGATCGACCTGCACCACAAGGACATGGGCATCGTCACCGACGCCGCCCGCAATGTCGGTGCGGCCCTCCCGGTCGGCGCCACGGTCGCCCAGCTCGTCGCCTCCCTGCGCGCCCAGGGTGACGGCGGCCTGGACCACTCCGCGCTGCTCCGCGC
The DNA here is from genome assembly GCF_042740175.1 of Streptomyces sp. NPDC059009. Classification (NCBI taxonomy): domain Bacteria; kingdom Bacillati; phylum Actinomycetota; class Actinomycetes; order Kitasatosporales; family Streptomycetaceae; genus Streptomyces; species Streptomyces sp. NPDC059009. Next base: position 72,339 of record NZ_JBHYJB010000048.1, read on the forward strand.
GGTCGAGCGCCTCTCCGGCGCCCAGCTGTAAGACCAGCTGCAACGCCTGCTGTGACGGCGGCCCACCCGCCGCCACAGCGGCTCACAGACTTCCGGGTCGCGGCGGCGCTGACACCTGTCCTGTCGCGCCCAAGCGTCGCCGCGGCCCGGAACCATGCCCGTTCACTCAACTTCAACAAACTGTTGACTTAGCTGGTCAGGCGCTCTTAGTCTCGCGTCACCGTCAGCAGTTCCAGCAGTTCCGTACGGAAGGTCACCTCGCCACCATGTCGAAGCGTGTGCTCACGACCGAGTCCGGCGCTCCCGTCGCCGACAACCAGAACTCCGCCACCGCCGGCGTCGGTGGCCCGCTCCTCCTCCAGGACCAGCACCTGCTGGAGAAGCTCGCCCGCTTCAACCGTGAGCGCATCCCGGAGCGCGTCGTGCACGCCCGTGGCTCCGGCGCGTACGGCTACTTCGAGGTGACCGACGACGTCACCGGCTTCACCCACGCGGACTTCCTCAAGGAGGTCGGCAAGCGCACCGAGGTCTTCCTGCGCTTCTCGACCGTGGCCGACAACCTCGGTGGCGCGGACGCCGTCCGTGACCCCCGCGGCTTCGCCCTGAAGTTCTACACCGAAGAGGGCAACTATGACCTCGTCGGCAACAACACCCCGGTCTTCTTCATCAAGGACCCGCTGAAGTTCCCCGACTTCATCCACTCCCAGAAGCGCGACCCCTTCACGGGCAAGCAGGAGCCGGAGAACGTCTGGGACTTCTGGGCGCACGCCCCCGAGGCCACGCACCAGATCACCTGGCTCATGGGCGACCGCGGCATCCCCGCCTCGTACCGCCACATGAACGGCTACGGCTCCCACACCTACCAGTGGACCAACGCCAAGGGCGAGGCGTTCTTCGTCAAGTACCACTTCAAGACGAACCAGGGCATCCGCTCCCTCTCCTCCGAGCAGGCCGCCGAGATCGCGGGCAAGGACCCGAACTCGCACCAGACCGACCTGCTGCAGGCCATCGAGCGCGGCGTGAACCCGTCCTGGACCCTGCACGTGCAGATCATGCCGGCGGCGGACGCGGCGGAGTACCGCTTCAACCCGTTCGACCTCACCAAGGTGTGGCCGCACAAGGACTACCCGCTGCAGCGCGTCGGCCGCCTGGTCCTGGACCGCAACCCCGACAACGTCTTCGCCGAGGTCGAGCAGTCCGCGTTCTCCCCGAACAACTTCGTGCCGGGCATCGGCCCGTCGCCGGACAAGATGCTCCAGGGCCGCCTCTTCGCCTACGCGGACGCCCACCGCTACCGCCTCGGTGTGAACCACACCCAGCTCGCGGTGAACGCCCCCAAGGCGACCCAGGCCGACAACTACGGCCGCGACGGCCTGATGGCGGCCAACGCCTACGCCCGCTCGCGCAAGAACTACGAGCCCAACTCGTACGACGGCCCGGCCGAGACCGGCCAGCCGCTGTCCGCCCCGCTCGCCATCAACGGCTACACGGGCACGCACGAGGCCCCGGCCCACACCAAGGACGACGACTTCTTCCAGGCCGGTGAGCTCTTCCGCCTGATGTCGGAGGACGAGAAGTCCCGCCTCGTGGCGAACATCGCCGGCGGCCTCTCGCAGGTCTCCCGCGACGACGTCATCGAGAAGAACCTGGCCCACTTCCACGCCGCCGACGCCGACTACGGCAAGCGCGTCGAAGAGGCCGTCCGCGCCCTGCGCGAGGACTCGGACCAGTAGTGACTCCCCAGCTTCGCCGGTGAGTTGACGGGAGGTCGACTCACCGGCGATGAGCCCGCACCACGGACCCGGATGAGGGGTGGTCCCGTGGCACGGGCAAGGCGAGGACCGCGGCGGCTCGCGAGCCAGTGCGGTGGTAAAGGTCCTGGGCTCCCCTTCTCGACCTGAGGGAAGAGGAACCCACGGTCCGTCGCTGCCGCCGCGGTCCCACCCATCGCCTCCACAGAATCCGCCCGGCGACAGGTATGCATGTCCTGCCAGTCGCCCGTCGTCGGGCGGCAGCAACTAGCGGCGAGCACGGGACGGTCCCCGTGCTCGCCGCTCTCTTGTGCCCGTGCTCGCCGCTCTTTTGTGCGTGCGCGCCCGGGCCGTGTGCGTGCGCACCCCCGCCTGGGTATCGGTCAGCCATGCCGCAGCAAGGCGACCTGTACCGGCGCTGGCCCGCCGACGACATTCCCAACTTCGTGGTCTTCCGCCTCGCGGGGCTCTCCATGTCCCCTTCCGGGGGCGCCCGTTGGGACCGCCGCCGCGCGCTGTGCTTCGCTCTCGTCTCCGCCGCCCCCTTGCTGCTCATGGGGGTGGCGATCGGCACGGGTCTGGCGCACGAGCTGAAGATCCCCTCGTATGTGCTCTGGACCGCCTGGTTCGTCGTCCTCGACGTCTTCGGCGTCGGTGCGCACTGGTACGTGTGCCGCCTCTTCCTCGGCGTCGCCGAGGACCTGGACCCCATGCTGACCCCGGCGGGGCGCACGGCCGTGCACGCCTGGCTGGACACCGTGACGTCCCGGTGGCGGCAGCTGCGGGCCATGGCCGTCGGCGGCGCGCTCTTCCCCGGCTGCCTCCTGGTGGCCAACTCGCTGTCCGCGAGGGGCGTCCGGCTCGGCCACGGGCCCTTCCTCTTCATGTCGCTCACGTCGTACGCCGCGGTCGCCTGGACCGGCGCCCTGTTCGGCTCCTGCGGCTACTGGCTGCTCAAGGGCGGCCACCTCACCACCCTCGTCGCGCACCGGGGCAACGTGAAGCTGCTCTGGTCCGCGCCCGCGCGCACCCCCGGCATGGAGACGCTGTCGTCGGCGTACCGCCTGGCCTCGCTGATGGTCACCCTCGGCACGGTGGCCGGGCTGTTCCCGGTCCTCACCTGGGCCTACTCGGGGCCGCCCGGCGCGACCAGCGTCTCCGTGGTGAAGTGGGCCGTCATCACCGTGACCCTCCTCATGGACGCCGCCTTCTCCCTGGTCCCCCAGTGGCGCCTGTCCATGGCCATCCGCGCGGCCAAGGCCGAGAGCCTGCGCAAGATCTCGGAGCTGCTGCCGGAGGAGGTGCCCACGGCCCGGCGCCCGGTCGACGAACAGACCGCCCGCAACATCGAGTTGCTCGCCATGGTCGCGAGCAGCCCGAGCTCCACGATCACGGGGCAGACCGTGGCGGGGGTGATCCTGGCGCTGGCGGGGGCGACGGTGCCCTGGCTGGCGCAGGTCGTCTTCTGAGCGGCTCAGCCGGCCCGACCTCGCCTTCACCGCGAACATCAACAGCCACTATTCTCAACCGGGTTGCGCCAGTGACCGGGCGAGATCAGTCGGGGGATTCAAAGCATCATGAGTGGTACGAACGAGGACGACCAGGACGACTTCGTCGACGGGGGCATCAAGCCGCTGCTGGTGAGCGACCCCGCGCGCATCGGGCCGTATCTGCTGCTCGGGCGCCTCGGCGCCGGCGGCATGGGCCGCGTGTTCCTCGCGCGCTCGGACAGCGGGCGGACCGTCGCCGTGAAGGTCGTGCACGAAGAGCACGTGTCCGACGCCCAGTTCAGAGCGCGCTTCCGGCGCGAGATCGAGGCGGCGCGGCGGGTCGGGGAGCAGTACACGGCGCCGGTACTCGACGCGGGCCCGGCCGACGCGCCGCCGTGGGTCGCCACCGGCTATGTCCCCGGGCTCTCCCTGGAGCAGGTCGTACGCCGCCACGGGCCGCTCCCGGCCGAGTCCCTGCACGCGCTCTCCGACGGCCTCCTGAAGGCGCTCAAGGACATCCACGGCGCCGGGATCGTGCACCGCGACCTGAAGCCGTCCAACGTGATGCTGACCGTGGACGGCATGAAGGTCATCGACTTCGGGATCGCCCGGGCGATGGAGACATCCGTCGAGTCCCTGCTGACCAGCACGGGAATGGCCGTCGGCTCGCCCGGGTTCATGTCGCCGGAGCAGGTGCGCGGCGAGCGCGCGGGCGTGAAGAGCGATGTGTTCACGCTCGGCTGCGTGCTGACGTACGCGGCGACCGGGCAGCTGCCGTTCGGGCAGGGAGCCAGCAACCAGCACGCGGTGATGTTCCAGATCGTGGAGGGCGAGCCCGATCTGACGCGGATCAAGGACGCCCCGCTGCGCGCGTTCATCGCCCGGTGCCTGACGAAGGACATCGACGAACGTCCGGGCGTCGACGAGCTGTTGGCGGACGACGAGCGCCCGCGCCCCTCGTCCACCCGCGCCGCCTGGCTGCCCGCGAAGGTCGTCGCGCGCCTCGCCCAGCAGTCCGCGCAGCTGCTGGACGCGGAGGCGACACCGCTGCGTGAGGAGCCCGTACAGGAGGCTCCCGTGGACCGGGCGACGGTGGGCCTGCGCCCCAAGGACGACGAGCGCAGCCCGGAGGCGGCCGCCGCCGCGGTCATCGCGGCGCGCGGGGCCGCCACGGCCGAGGACTCCGAACGGCGCCCCCGCCGGCGCCGCACCCTCATCGCCCTGCCCATCGTCGCTGTGCTCGCCATCGGCGGCGGCACGGCCGCTCTGCTCCAGCTCCAGCCCTTCGGGAAGGACGGCGGGGACGGGACGCAGGCCAAGCCGCCGGGCACCAGCCAGAGCGCCACCCCCGGCGCCGACAACTCACCGGCCACGCCCAGCAGTTCCCCCTCCAAGAAGAAAAAGAAGGACGGGGACGCCGACAAGGGCAAGGACGGCAAGAAGGAGGACGACAAGAAGGGCAAGGACGACCCGGACTCCGAGGAGAGCGAGGGCAGTTCGGGCAAGCAGGGCGGCGACAGCGGCGGCAGCGCGTCCGGCGGGGGCGGCGACACCGGCTCCGTCGGCGACGGCGGGTCCAGCTCCGACGGCGGCGGTTCCGGCTCCGGCGGCTCCTCCGGCTCGGACAGCGGCGGCAGCTCGGGCGGCTCGTCCGGCTCCGGCGGCTCGTCCAGCGGCTCCAAGCCGCCCGCCCTGACGGCCTACAAGCTCGAGTGGGTCCACGGCTGCGTGGGGGCCTGCGACATGCCGCTCCGGGTGACCTGGGACGCGATCCCCCGGGCGACGAAGTACGACATCCACTACACCAACAAGGGCAGCCAGTACACGAAGAAGAACGTCGACACGATCCTCTCCACCGGCAACACCAGCTACACGATCAACGGCCCGTACTCGGGCGACAAGATCTGTGTCGCGGTCCGCGCGGCCAACAGCCACGGGGCCTCCGCCTGGGCGGAGACGTGGTGCGCCGAGGTGCCCTACTGACCGACGGCTGGCGGCTGACGGCTGACGGCGATCGACAGCTGACAACAGAAGGGGCGGCCCACCCCGCTCGGGTGGACCGCCCCTTCTGTGGTGCGGGTGTCTGACTCAGACCTTCAGCGGACGGATCGCCGTCGGGGCGTGCCCCGGCTCCGTGGCGAGCTCCTCGAACTCCTTGACCGCGCTGATGTCGGCCGTGGGGCTCATGGCGATGTTGGTGATGCGCTCCAGGATCGCCTCGACGACGACCGGGACGCGGTACTCCTGCGCCAGCTTCTTGGCCTGCTCCAGGGCGGTGCCCAGCTCGGCCGGGTCGGTGACGCGGATCGCCTTGCAGCCCAGGCCCTCGGCGACCTTGACGTGGTCGACGCCGTAGACGCCCAGTTCGGGGCTGTTCTGGTTCTCGAACTCCAGGTTGACCTGGAAGTTGATGTCCAGACCGATCTGCGCCTGCCGGATCAGGCCCAGGTAGGCGTTGTTCACCAGGACGTGGACGTACGGGATGCGGTGCTGCGCACCGACCGCCAGCTCCTCGATCATGAACTGGAAGTCGTAGTCGCCGGAGAGCGCGACGACCTGGGTGTCCGGGTCGGCCTTGGCGACGCCGAGGGCGGCCGGGATGGTCCAGCCCAGCGGGCCCGCCTGGCCGCAGTTGATCCAGTGGCGCGGCTTGTAGACGTGCAGCATCTGCGCGCCCGCGATCTGGGAGAGGCCGATCGTCGTGACGTAACGCGTGTCCTTGCCGAACGCCTTGTTCATCTCCTCGTAGACGCGCTGCGGCTTCATGGGGATGTCGTCGAAGTGCGTACGGCGCTGCAGCGTCGACTTGCGCTCCAGGTGCGAGGCGACCCACTCGGAGCGGTCGGGCAGCTTGCCCGCGGCCTTCAGCTCCTTGGCGACCTCGACGAAGAGCTCCAGGGCGGCCTTGGCGTCCGAGGTGATGCCGTAGTCCGGCGCGAAGATCTTGCCGATCTGGGTCGGCTCGATGTCGACGTGCACGAACGTGCGGTCCTTGGTGTACACGTCCAGCTTGTAGCCGGTGTGACGGTTGGCCCAGCGGTTGCCGATGCCGAGGACGAAGTCCGACTCCAGGAACGTGGCGTTGCCGTAGCGGTGGCCGGTCTGCTGGCCGACCATGCCCGCGTTCAGGTCGTGGTCGTCGGGGATGGTGCCCCAGCCCATCAGGGTCGGGACGACCGGGGTGTTGGTGATCTCGGCGAACTCGACCAGCAGGTCGGAGGCGTCCGCGTTGATGATGCCGCCACCGGCGATGATCAGCGGGCGCTCGGCCTCGACCAGGAACGTGATCGCCTTCTCGATCTGGGCGCGGGTCGCGGTCGGCTTGTAGACCGGCAGCGGCTCGTACGTCTCCGGGTCGAACTCGATCTCGGTCTGCTGGACGTCGATGGGCAGGTCGATCAGGACCGGGCCCGGACGGCCGGAGCGCATCAGGTGGAACGCCTGCTGGAAGACGCCCGGGACCTGCGCGGCCTCCAGGACCGTGACGGCCATCTTGGTGAGCGGCTTGGCGATCGAGGCGATGTCGACGGCCTGGAAGTCCTCCTTGTGCAGGAGGTGGCTCGGGGCCTGGCCGGTGATGCACAGGATCGGGATGGAGTCACCGGACGCGGAGTACAGACCGGTGATCATGTCGGTGCCGGCGGGACCCGACGTACCGATGCAGACACCGATGTTCCCCGGGTTGGCCCGGGTGTAGCCCTCGGCCATGTGGGAGGCACCCTCGACGTGGCGGGCCAGCGTGTGATCGATCCCCCCGACGTTCTTGAGCTCCTTGTAGAAGGGGTTGATAGCGGCGCCCGGCACGCCGAACGCGTTGGTGACGCCCTCGCGCTTGAGGATCTCAACTGCCGCGGCGGCAGCGGTCATACGAGCCATTGAGTACTCCTGCTTCGGCTTGCGGATTCCGGCTCCCGGCGCGCCCCGCGGTGAGCTTGTGAATTCCGTTCCTGCTCCACGTGGTCCGGGCCTCGCCTTCGCGGCGACTTCCGTATCGTGGAAATTATGTTCTGCTATATGGAAGCAATGTAGGGGGCGTGAGGGAGACCGTCAAGAGCCGTCTGTTGTGCCAAACCCACTGCCGCGCCCCACCCCGTTGGTGGACGATGACCCCATGTCCAGGTCCATGGATGGAACCGGCCCCGCCGCCGGCGAGGGCGTCCCGGTGCGCTGCCCGGTCTGCGGCCGCCAGCACACCTACGCACCGCCGGCCTTCCCCTGCGCGTGCGGCGCCCCCGTCACCCCGCCCATGGCCCGCGGCACGGTCATCGCCCCGGTCACGGACCGGTCCTGGTCCGACGAGTGGGTCACGGTGCGGTGCGGTGCGTGCGGCCGCAAGGACCAGTGGCCGCAGCCGGAGCTGGGGTGCGGGTGCGGGGCGGTGCTGCGGATACCCGTACGACTCGATTCCCCGAAACCGGCAGAGCCCGCGGAGGCGGCGGAGGCGGCGGAGGCGGCAGGGACCGCGGAAGCGGCGGAGGCGGCAGAGACCCCTGAGCCGGCAGAGCCTCCCGGACCGCCCGGGCCCGCAGCAGCCCCGGCCTCGCCCGAACCCCGGAAGCGGTTCCTCTCCCCCCGGCCCCGCCCGGCCTTCGAGCCCATGACGATCCGCACGGTCCGCGACGCCGTGACGGCGGTCGCCCTCTATCTGCGCTGGCTCGGCTTCCAGGACATCAGCGGCGGCAGCCAGCGGCCCCCGTCCGGGGTACGGGTCTGCGCGCGCGGCATCGTCGCCCAGGTCGAGCCCTCGGTGCGCCCCGCCTCACTGCGGGACGTCGAATGCGTGTGGCTGACCGGCCTGACCCAGGACGCGGAGTGCGCCTGCTTCTCCCTCTCCGGCTACGCGGACGACGCCCGCGACCGCGCGGACGAACTGGGAGTGCCCCTCTTCGTACTGGACCTGACGGGCACGCCGCAGCCGGTGAACGGGGCGGCGGACGACCTGATCGGCACGAGCGGGTAGCGACGCCGTACGAGGGGTCAGGCCCCGTACGCAGGGTCAGGCCCCATATGCAGGGTCAGGCCCCGTACGCAGGGTCAGACCCTGTACCGCTCCCTGAGCTCGATCTTGCGCACCTTGCCCGAGACCGTCATCGGGAACTCGGTCAGGATCCGCAGCCCGGACGGGATCTTGTAGTGGGCCAACTGCCCGGCGCAGTACTCCCGCAGCTCGGCCAGGGTCAGCGGGTTCGCCGGGTCGCGCAGGATGACGCAGGCCAGCGGGGTCTCCCCGTACCGCTCGTCGGGGACGCCGACGACCTGCACATCGGCGATCTTCGGGTGGCCGTACAGGAACTCCTCCACCTCACGCGGGTAGATGTTCTCGCCACCCCTGATGATCATGTCCTTGATGCGCCCGACGATCTGGACGTACCCGTCCTCGCGCATGACCGCGAGGTCCCCCGTGTGCATCCACCGCCCCGCGTCCAGGACCTCCGCGGTCCGCTCCGGCTCGTCCCAGTAGCCGAGCATCACGCTGTAGCCGCGTGTGCACAGCTCACCGGACTCGCCGCGCGGCAGCGTGCGCCCGCTCGCCGGGTCGACGACCTTCACCTCGATGTGCGGCAGCACCCGCCCGACCGTCCCGGTGCGCCGCTCCAGGTCGTCGTCCATGCGCGTCTGCAGCGACACCGGCGAGGTCTCGGTCATGCCGTAACAGATGGAGACCTGCTCCATGTGCATCTCGGCCACCACCCGCTTCATGACCTCCACCGGGCACGGCGAGCCCGCCATGATCCCGGTGCGCAGCGAGGAGAGGTCGTACGTCGCGAAGTCGGCGAGGTTCAGCTCGGCGATGAACATCGTCGGCACCCCGTACAGGGACGTGCAGCGCTCCCGCTCGACGGCGTGCAGGGTGGCGACGGGGTCGAAGGACGGCGCGGGGATGACGATGCAGGCCCCGTGCGAGGTGGCGCCGAGGTTGCCCATGACCATGCCGAAGCAGTGGTAGAAGGGCACGGGCAGACAGACCCGGTCCTGCTCGGTGTAGCCGACGGTACGGCCCACCCAGTAGCCGTTGTTGAGGATGTTGTGGTGGGAGAGCGTGGCGCCCTTGGGGAAGCCGGTGGTCCCGGAGGTGTACTGGATATTGACGGGGTCGTCACAGCTCAACTCACCCTCACGGTCCCGGAGTTCGGCGACGCCGACCCCCTCCCCCGCCCGCACGAGCGCACCCCACGACACCTCGTCCCCGATGTAGTGCACGGCCCGCAGCGCGGGACAGTCCCCCCGCACCTCCTCCACCAGCGCCCGGTAATCACTGCTCTTGTGCGCAAGCGAGGCGACGAGCAGCGAGATCCCGGACTGCTTCAGCACATACGCCAACTCATGGGCGCGGTAGGCCGGGTTGATGTTCACCATGATCGCGCCGATGCGCGCGGTGGCGTACTGCACGAGCACCCACTCCGGGCAGTTGACCGCCCAGATCCCGACCCGGTCCCCCTTGGCGACCCCGGCCCCGATCAGCCCGCGCGCCAACGCGTCGACGGTGGCGCCGAATTCGGCATAGGTCCAGCGCGCCCCGGAGGCCATGTCGACCAGCGCGTCGCGGCCCGGCCACGCCTCGATCGCCCGGTCGAGATTGCGGCCGATGGTGTCGGGGAGGAGGGCGGTGGTGCTGGTGCCGTGGGCGTACGAGAGCGAACCGTACGGGTGTTCATTCACCTGTTCAGTCACCGGAAGTCCTCCTCCTTGCCGGACGCTGCCCCACATCGTGTAATGCGTGATGCGGGTCGCACTACCCCCGAACGGGGGTGCCGTACAGGGAGAGGGCGGAGCACGTGACGGCTGAGGCAAGTGCGGCCGGCGGGGCCGGTGAGGCGATCGAGATGCGGGCCGCGCTGGTGCGGCTGCGCCGCGGCACGGACCTGCCCGTCGCCTTCGGCGGTCTGATCGAAGACACCGTGGACGCCGCGGACACGGGAACCGGCAGAGGCACCGTCGGCCAGAGGGGCGGACGCCGGGTCCGCATCGCGGAGTTGAGCGGCACCGGCACACACGTACTGCGCGGCCTCACCATCGCCTCCGGCAGCGGCCTGGGCGGCAAGGCCATCGCACTCTCCCGCCCGTGCGCGGTCACCGACTACCGGGTCTCGCGCCACATCAGCCATGAGTACGACGTGGCGGTGGAGACGGAGGGCCTGCGCTCGGTGCTCGCCGTACCGGTGGTGGTGCGCCGCAGGGTGCGCGGCGTCCTGTACGGCGCCCTGCGCTCGGCCCAGCCCCTGGGCGACCGGGCCCTCGCGGCGGCGGTGGCGGCGGCCCGCGACGTGGAGCAGTCCCTGGTCGTACGGGACGAGGCCCACGACCTGCTCGCGACGGCGCGCGAACCGGTGCCGGGCCCCGGGGCGAGCGGCGCATGGGAGCAGATCCGTGAGGCGCACGGCGCGCTGCGGGCCCTGGCTCCACGGGTGCTGGACCCGACGCTGCGGGCAGAACTCCTGTCGGTGTGCGGCCAGTTGGCGACGGCGGGCGCGACGATGACCCCACCGGCCCGCCCGGTGAGCCTGGCACCCCGGGAGGTGGACGTGCTCGCGTGTGTGGCGGGCGGCGCGACGAACGCGACGACGGCGGAGCGGCTCGGGCTCCGCCCGGAGACGGTGAAGGGCTATCTCCGCTCGGCCATGCGGAAGCTGGGCGCACACACGCGTCTGGAAGCGGTGGTGGCGGCCCGGCGGGCGGGCCTGCTTCCATAGGGCCCTTGAGACGTACGATCCCCGCACCCCCAAGGACTCGGACGCCTGGGGGACCCTAGGACTCAGACGCCTTGGGGGGCACCTCCAAGGACTCGGACACCCTGGGGATACGGGGGGGGACAGACAACACACGGGGGTGTAGAGCGACATGGTGTCCACCGACCGATTCCTGGCCTTCGCCGCGATGTCACTGCTGGTCATCGTGATTCCAGGACCGAGCGTGCTCTTCGTGATCGGCCGGGCCCTGGCACACGGCCGGCGCACGGCGGTGGCGACGGCGCTCGGCAATGTCTTCGGCTCGTATCTGCTGGTCGTGGCCGTCGCGTTCGGTGTCGGCGCGGCCGTGGAGCGTTCCGTGGCGGTGTTCATGGCGGTGAAGCTGGCGGGCGCGGCGTACCTGGTGCTGCTCGGCGTCCAGGCGTTCCGGCACCGCAAGGACATGAAGGCGTCCGCGATCGGGACGGCGCCGACGGGCCCGGCCCACGGCGACCTCCGGACGGTCCTCGACGGCGTCCTGGTGGGCCTGACCAACCCGAAGGGCATCGTGTTCTTTGCTGCGGTGCTGCCCCAGTTCGTGGACCACGGCGCGGGCCGACTCCCGCTCCAGATGCTGCTGTTGGGCCTGGTCCCGATCAGCATCGGCCTGGTCACGGACACCCTGTGGGGCCTGACGGCGTCGGCGGCCCGCACCTGGTTCGCCCGCTCCGACCGCCGCCTGTCGATGATCGGCGGTGCGGGCGGGTTCACGATGATCGGGCTCGGTGTGACGGTGGCGGCGACGGGCCGGGCGGACTAGGACGGCAGGGGAGCCCGCTCCACGAGAGAGCGGGTCAGCTCCATGAGCCGGGCCCGCGCCTCCCCGTCGTACGCCTGCTCATGGGCCCGTACGTCCGTGAACTGATCGAAGTAGCGGCCGGTGACCCCCTCCAGCGCGGGATCGACGAGCAGCCGCACGGTGGGCCGCACCCCTTCGTCGACACCGACAGCGGGCGTCAGCCCGTACTCACGCACACCGTTGGTGTCCATCAGGTGCGCGGGGTGGAGCGTATTGACGACGACACCACTGCCCTCCAGCTCGGCGGCCAGCTCGAACGTAGCCATGATCAAGGCGAGCTTGCTGCGGCAGTAGGCGCGCAACCCTTCATACCCGCGCTCCAGCATCACATCATCGAAGTCGATGGCCTCCTGCCCGATCGAGGCGACGTTGACGACGCGTGCGGGCGCCGAGGCGGTGAGCAGCGGCAGCAGCCCCCGGGTCAGGGCATAGGGCGCCAAGTGATTGACGGCGAACCGCAGTTCATGCCCCTGCGCACTCACCTCCCGGCGCAGCGGCTCGGCCCCGCCGCCCGCGACGGCGTTGTGGATGACTCCGTCGAGCCGTGGTTCGGCGGCCCGGATCCGGTCGGCGAGGGCGTGCACCTGGTCGAGGTCGCCGAGATCCGCGAGGTAGGTGCGGACGTCGGCGCCCGGCGATGCGTCCCCGACCTCGGCCACGACGGCGTCCAGGCGCCCCTGGTCCCGGCCGTGCAGGAGGAGGGTGTGCCCGCGCTCGGCGAGATCGAGGGCGAGGGCACGGCCGAGGCCCTGGGTGGCACCGGTGATCAGGGTGATGCGTCGATTCATGCGCTCATCGTGAGGGGGCCGCAGGCCGGCCGGGGAGTGCGTGGCTGACCTGGTGTCGGGACCACCAGGCTGGCCTTCGGGGACGACGGCTAGCCGGGGATGACCGTGCCGAAGCGGATGTCGTACGAGGAGGAGGCCCCGAGCACATCGAGGGTGCGGGCGGCCTCGGCCTGGACCTCGCCGCGCTGGGCCCGGGACAGCGCTCCAAAGGGCTGAACGGTGAGCACATCACCCCCGTCCCTCCCGTCCCTCCCCTCATCAAGGGCCCACACCCCGGCCAGGAACCCGTCCACCAGGAAGGTCCGGTAGGCGATGTTCCCCTTCCAGCTGCGCCCCCAGTGGGCGGCGGGGATGACACGGGTCCGGTCGGCGTGCGAGAGCAGCAGGTTGTCGAACTCGGGCAGGAAGCGGACCGGCGCGGAGGTGTCCTCGTCGGGCAGCGGCGCATCGGCAAGGTCGAACAGCTCAACTCCCGCCTCGCTGCGGAAGGTTCGCAGCCCGGGCCGCAGCCGCTCGAAGGCGTCCCGGGTCCGGGTGAGACCGGCCCAGGTCTGGAAGTCCTTGACGGAGGCGGGCCCGAAGGCACGCAGATAGCGCAGTACGAGGTCGTCGAGGCCGGGCAGGCCGCCGAGACCGGACAGGTCCGCGAGACCGGGCAGGTCCGCGAGTCCGGACGCGTCCGCATCGCCCACCACCACTCCCCGCCCCACCCACTTCTCGACGGTGGTGAGCGCGACCTGGCCGCTGCGCCGCCACAGCCCGCGCGGTGTGACCTGCACAAGGGGCAGCAAGCAGCGGGCGGCCACGGCGAGGGACTGCGGATCACCGTCCGGCCACTTCTGGGACAACTCCGCACGCAACTGCTTCATGGTGCGGGGCTCCTCCTCCACCAAGGCCCGTGCCAGCACGGCGAGTTCGTCGAGGTCGACCCCGACGAGCCCCTTGCGAAAGGCGTTCAGCTCCCGTCGACGGGCCACCTGCACGAGCGGCCGCACACCGAGGGCGTCAGCGGCGGTGTGGAGGTGGATGGTGGAGCGCAGGGTGACGATGCGCACGAGCTCGCGCCGCTCGATGAGCCCGGAGAGAGCCTCGGGCGCAAACCCCTCCAGCCGAGCGGCCAGCGCGAAGTAGGGCGGCTTCACCTCCTGCGCCTGGAGCCCGATGAGACGTTCGACGGCGTCGCTGACGGACACCTCACCGACGGGCGCCCGCCGCAGCAGGAGCTGCCGGTCGAGGGTGGCGCGGTTGAGGGCGCGGGTGCTGAGGACGGGGGCACCGGTCGTCTTGGTCATGCCGGAACGGTAGCGAGAGCCGAGGACAGCTACGGTCCGCAAGACGCCAGGGGGCCAAGGAGCCAACCCAACCCCGCCCCCGCCCCCGCCCCCAACCCTGAGGAGGCATCTCCCAACTTTTGGGACGTATGTCCCGCACGGCTATCCTTCACGGCGTCCGCCGAACCACCACGAACTGACGCGAACGTGCCGAGGAAATCCCCGACCGGGAGGTCAGCCCCCATGCCAGAACGCCGCGCACGCCGCCCCGCACCGGGGTCGAAGAAGCACACGTGGCGACGCGCCGCGTCCCTGGCGAAGCCGTCCACGACGGGCCGCGCCCCCGACCGCACACCGCACACCCCGCCCCCGCCCACTCCCTCGCCCGCGCACCAGCCGGGCAGCATCGTGCACGCGGCGCTCTACCGCGACGGCGTACGGGTCTCCTCGCCGGACTCACTCGCGGACACGTACCGCGAGCTGCGCGAGGAGCCGCACGGCATGGCGTGGATCGGCCTGGCCCGCCCCACGGAGGCCGAACTCCTCTCCCTGGCAGCCGAGTTCGACCTGCACGAGCTGGCGGTCGAGGACGCGATGGAGGCACACCAGCGCCCGAAGCTGGAGCGGTACGGCGAGACCCTCTTCGTGGTCCTGCGCGCGGCCCGCTATCTGGACGCCCCGGAGGAGGTGGACTTCGGCGAGCTGCACGTCTTCGTGGGACCGGACTTCGTGATCACGGTCCGCCACGGCGCGGCCCCCGACCTCTCGGCGGTCCGCCGCCGCATGGAGGAGACCCCCGACCTCCTCAAACTGGGCCCGGAGGCCGTCCTCTACGCGATCCTCGACGCGGTGGTCGACGGCTACGCCCCCGTCGTCTCCGGCGTCCAGAACGACATCGACGAGATCGAGACCGAGGTCTTCAGCGGCGACCCGGAAGTCTCCCGCCGCATCTACGAACTCTCCCGCGAAATGGTCGAGTTCCAACGCGCGACCCGCCCCCTGGTCGGCATGCTGCACGCCCTGATGGCGGGCTTCGCGAAGTACCGCACGGACGAGGAACTCCAGCGCTACCTCCGCGACGTGGCCGACCACGTCACACACACCAGCGAACGCGTCGACGGCTTCCGCCAGGCCCTCGCCGACATCCTGACGGTCAACGCGACACTGGTGACGCAGGAACAGAACGCGGAGATGAGAGCGCTGGCGGAGGCGGGCTTCCAGCAGAACGAGGAGATCAAGAAGATCTCTTCATGGGCGGCGATCCTCTTCGCCCCCACCCTCGTCGGCACGATCTACGGCATGAACTTCGACGCGATGCCGGAGCTGAACTGGGCGTTCGGCTATCCCTTCGCGATCCTGCTGATGGCCGTGGTCTGCGTGAGCCTGTACTTCATCTTCAAGCGGCGGGACTGGCTCTGAGCCTCCCGTTCCCGGGAGGCTCAGCCCCGCGTCACGTCGTCGGCAGGTAGCGCGGTGCCCGCCACGCCTTCAGGCGGTTCTCCACCGCGGCCCCCAGCGACAGGAGCTTGGCGTCCTGGTGGTCGCCGGCCATCAGGAGTACGCCGACCGGCAGTTCGTCCACGGACCCGGCGGGTACCGAGAGGGACGGGTAGCCCGCGACGGCGGCCGGGGTGGAGGACGGGATGACGTCGTTGTCGCCGCGCGCGCAGTCGGTCGTCCAGGCCGGCGGGTTCGTGGGCGAGGCGATGGCGTCCAGGTGGTGGGCCGCCATGGTCTCGTCGATGGAGCGGCTGGAGAGGTCCTTCAACTCGGCGCGCATGGCACGGTACTTGGGGTCGGTGGTGGGGGGAGCGGCGAGGGCCTGCTCGAACAGCTCCTGGCCTGCGAAGCAGGACTGCTCCTCGGGGTGGGAGCGGTTGAACTCGATCAGCTCGGCCAGGTTCCGGGGGCCCTTGCGTGTGCTCAGGTAGGCGTCGATGTCCCGGTGGAACTCGCTGAGCAGCGCCGCGAATTCGAGTTCGGCGAGTCGCGCCTGGTACGGGGGTGTCACCTCGACGACCTCGGCTCCGGCCGTGCGCAGCTTCTTCGCCGTACGGGTCATCAGCGCGTCCACCTCGGGGCCGAGGGAGGGCAGGCGCCACAGGCCGATCCGCTTGCCGCGGAGGCTGGCGGCGGGGCCTGCCGCCGTCTCCCGGGCCTCGCCCTGCCCCTCGCTCAGCACCGAGAGCGTGAGCGCGGTGTCGATCACATTGCGCGCCATGGGCCCGGCCGTGTCCTGCTCGGCGGAGATCGGCACCACGCCCGACTGGCTGACCAGGCCGAGGCTGGGCTTGTGGCCGACGACGCCGTTCATCCCGGCCGGGCACACGATGGAGCCATCCGTCTCGGTGCCGATCGCCACCTGCGACAGCGACGCGGCGAGCGCGGCGGCCGAGCCGGCGGAGGAGCCGCACGGGTTCCGGTCGAGGACGTAGGGGTTGTTGGTCTGTCCGCCCACCGCCGACCATCCCGAAGTCGGTTTGGCGGCACGGAAGTTGGCCCACTCGGACAGGTTGGTCTTGCCGAGGATCACCGCTCCCGCCCTGCGCAGCCGGGTCACGAGCACGGCATCGGTGGCGGGCGGGCTCCCGGCGAGTGCGAGCGACCCGGCCGTCGTCGGCATGTCGCGGGTGTTCACGTTGTCCTTGAGCAGGACGGGGATGCCGTCCAGCGGACCGAGGGTCTTGCCGTGCCGGTGCCTGGCGTCGCTGGCGGCCGCCTGGCGCAGCGCCGTCGGGCTGGTGCGCAGCACGGCGTGAATCTTGGGATCGACGTTCTCGATCCGTCTCAGGTAGGCCCGGGTGAGCGCCGACGAGGTCAGCGAACCGTGCGCCATGCGCGTCTGTAACTCCGGAATCGTCACGGTGTCCAGGTCGACTCCGGGCGCGAGAGGCGACCTGGTGGACTTCGTCGACCTGTCGGCGCCGTGTCCGGCGGCTTCCGCCCCCGCGTTCGGTACGCCCATCAGAAGGGACCCCGCGACGAGGGCGGCGGTCATTGCGGCCATGCTTCTCTTCCCCATGCGGCTCAGCGGACTACACGGACAGCGTCCGGCGCAAGGGGGTCTTCGCTCGCCCTCATGTCCCCGTGTCCTCAGGTGGTGAAGAAGTTGATCATTTCCTGGGGCGTGGGGTCGTGGGCGACTGCGGTGGCAGCCGCGGCGCCGCGGGGGAACAGCCCTCGCTCGTACGCGGTGAGGGCGGTCTCGATGTCGTCGGGGTGTGCGGCGAGGGCCTCTCCGAGTTCGGCGCCGTCCTGCATGGCCAGGTTGGCGCCTTCGCCGTTGGGGGTGGAGAGGTGCGCGGCGTCGCCGACCAGGGTCACACCCGGCACCCGGTCCCAGCGGTGTCCGACCGGCAGGGCGTGCAGGGGGCGCAGGACTGGCGGGATCTGGCCGCCGGTGATCAGGGCGGTGAGTTCCGGCGCCCAGCCGGCGTACTCCTCCACGATCCGCGCGGCGGCCGATGCGACCTCGGCGACCGCGGCGACCGCGGCCGCATCGGTGAAGTCGATGGCGGCGAACCAGTCCTGAGGCTTCGTCAGGGTGATGTAGGCGTGGAGGGTCCCGCCCTTCTCCCGGTGGGCCACGAGCCACTTTCCCTTCTCGTCCGGGTCGAGCGCCACGAGCGTGCCGCCGCCGACCGCTTTCGCGGTGGCCGGGTGCCTGCTGTCGGCGTCGTGCAGGGAGGTCTCGACGAAGGACCGGCCGACGTATTCGGGTTGGGCGTCGGAGAGCAGCGGCCGGACGCGTGACCAGGCGCCGTCCGCGCCCACGAGAAGGCTCGTGACGATCGTGGTACCGCCCGCGAAGGTCACCTCGTGGCGGCCCTCGGCGAGAGGGCGGACGCCGATGACCTTGCGGCCCCAGCGGACGGTGCCGTCGGGGAGCGCGTCGAGCAGCATCCGCCGCAGCTCGCCGCGCTGCACCTCGGGGCTGCCGCCCGTACCGTCGTCGGCCCTGTCGAACAGGACGGTCCCGTCCCGGCCGAGAAGCCGTAACGCCTGACGGCCCTCCAGGACGATGCCGCGGAACTCGTCCATCAATCCTGCTTCCCTGAGGGCGAGTTGACCGCTGCGCTCATGAATGTCGAGCATCCCGCCCTGCGCACGCGCCGTCGGGGAGGACTCCGCCTCGTAGACCGTGACCGGAATGCCGTGGAGGTGCAGGACACGGGCCAGGACGAGGCCACCGAGTCCGGCTCCGATGATCGTGACAGGGGTACGGGTTCGCATGGGGCTCCTTGCGTGTCGCGCTCCTACCGGGTGACCCCCGGCAGGAGCGCTAGAGGGAGGGAAGGCGGAGGCAGGGGGCGGGAGCGGGACGAGGGCCGGGTCCATGCCCCGGGCGCGAGCAAGCACGGAAGGACCTGCAGCCGGGCGACGGCGCAAGGGGTGGGGACGCGGCTACGGGCCCGCAGCCGGCCGACGACGCAAGGGGTGGGGACGCGGCGGTATGTCCGCCCGCAGTACAGCACCCCACCCACCCCAGTACTCATGAACTCGTCCGGCGCCCCCGGCTTTTCG
>NZ_JBHYJB010000049.1:0-88610 GCF_042740175.1 Streptomyces sp. NPDC059009
GTCCACTGCTGAGCAGTGGACCGGGCCTCGTCATGCCTGCACCGGGCCTCATCTCGCTTGCGCGGCTCCGGGCCGTGCTGCCTGCACGGCCCGGAGCGGGCGCCTAGCGCGGCAGCTGCGGGCCGTCCGGACGGGGCATCGGCGGCTCGTCGTCCCGGATGACCTCGCCCTGGACCACCTTGCCGTCCGGGCGGTGCATACGGGCCTGCTGGAAGGCGTCCCCCAGGCCGCCCGGGGTGGCCTCGCGGACCTTGCGCTCGAAGGTGCGCTCGGCATAGCGGCCGAGGGCCTTCTGGAGCGGCGGGAGCAGCAGCAGGAGCCCCAGGGCGTCGGAGATCAGCCCCGGGAGGATGAGCAGCAGCCCGCCCAGCATCGTGAGCGCGCCGCCGCCCTTGTCGCTCTCGGCGCTCGGCGTGACACCGCTCTGCTGCTGTTGCACCGCCTCGCTGAGCTTGCGGAAGGCACGGCGCCCGGCGCGCTTGATGACGGCCGAGCCGAGCACGAGCCCGGCCACGAGCAGCAGGAAGACCGTCAACCCGCTCGTGGCGCTCGCCACGACCGTGAGCAGCCAGATCTCGAGGACCAGCCACGCGGCGATGCCGAGCGGGAGGTACCTCAGCGGCCCCGAGCGCCGGGGTCGTGCGGTGCGGAGAGGAGGCGGTGCGCCAGTCGTCATGCTCCCAGTGTGCCTGGGCCCGCCTCAGACCGGGATAAGGAGATGATCAAGAAGGGCTGTGAACCGGGCCGTCCCGGCTTCAGGAGGAGGGCTTGCGGCCGAGGGCCTTGCCGACCTTGCCGACGCGCTCCCCCACGCCCCACGCCGTGACCCGCCACAGGGCCTCGACGACGATGTTCTGGCTCATCTTGCTGTCGCCGAGCTCGCGCTCCACGAACGTGATGGGCACCTCGACGACGTGGTAGCCGGCCTTCACCGCGCGACGGGCGAGGTCGACCTGGAAGCAGTAGCCCTGGGACGCGACCTCGTCCAGGCCGAGCCCTTCGAGGGTCTCGCGGCGGAAGGCGCGGAAGCCGCCCGTGACGTCGCGGATCGGCACGTCGAGCAGGAGGCGCGAGTACGTGCTGCCGCCGCGGGAGATGAACTCGCGGTGCTTGGGCCAGTTGACGACCCGTCCGCCCGGCACCCAGCGCGAGCCGAGCACGAGGTCGGCGCCCTTGAGGGCGGTGAGCAGGCGGGGCAGCTCCTCGGGCTGGTGCGAGCCGTCGGCGTCCATCTCGACGAGGACCCCGTAGCCCTTCTCCAGACCCCAGCGGAAGCCCGCCAGGTAGGCGGCGCCGAGCCCTTCCTTGCCCTTGCGGTGCAGTACGTGGATCTGGTCGTCCTCGACGGCCAGTTCGTCGGCGATCTTGCCGGTGCCGTCCGGGCTGTTGTCGTCGGCGACGAGGACGTACGCCTCGGGCACCGCGGCGCGCACGCGGCCGACAATGGACTGGATGTTCTCCGCCTCGTTGTAGGTCGGAATGATCACCAAGACCTTGCCGAGGGAGTCGAACTGTCTCCCCTGGTCCCCTGTTTCCAAGAGCCCGCCGCCGTCGTTCACTACTGCCCCTTCGTTCGTACGCAGGGGACCACCATAGTGGCCGCTTCCTGCAGGGCTGCGGCGGCACGGGGGTTGGGGGTGTCCGACTGTGCTGCGGGTTGGGCCCGGCGCCCTTCGGGCCGACCTGGGACCCGCTGGCTGCGGATCGACCTAGTGCCGTTGTCTACTGAGCGTCCGGGCCCCACCCGGGTCCCACCTTCCCCCGAGCTCCCGAGGAGCAGGGGGGACTCCGATCCCGCTGATACGTTCCCTCGCCTCCGCGGCGCGGGCGCTGGACCTGGCTCCCAGTGGCGGTGCGCCGGTGCGGCACTCCGCCCATGGCCCAGTTGCGTTCGACGTCTGCGTGGAGGTTCACCGGTCGGACGTCCTGTGGTGGACCCGGCCGAACCTACCCGCCGACGGCGGCGGTCTGTCAATAGCCGTTTGACCTGGGCGGTTCTGACGGACCGCCAGGTCAGCGCGGAGGATACGCAGGTCGCGTGCGGCGGCGGCGGGCCCCGATCGGTGCCGCGCCGCCCCGGTACATCACTCGTCCGGCCCCACGAAGACCGTCCGGCCGGCGACCACGGTGCGCAGACAGACGGGCAGTTCGCCGCCGGGCGTCAGGTCGGGCAGGCCGGGGGTGCCGGAGCGCGGGTCGGTGGACCAGCGGGCCACACGGTCGTCGGGGGCCTGGACCACCAGGTCGGAGGTGCGCCACACGGCGTAGTCGGCGGGTGCGCCGGGCACCAGGACGCCCGCGTCGTCCCGGCCGATGGCCCGCCAGCCGCCCCGGGTGTGGGCGGTGAAGGCGGCGCGCACCGAGACCCGGTGCTCGGGCGTCCGGTGGAAGGCGGCCGCGCGGACGGTGCCCCAGGGGTCGAGCGGGGTGACCGGGCTGTCGGAGCCGAAGGCCAGCGGGACGCCGGTGCGCAGCAGGGCCGCGTACGGGTTGAGGGTGCGGGCGCGCTCGGCGCCGAGGCGGTCGGCGTACATGCCGTCCTCGCCGCCCCACAGCGCGTCGAAGGCGGGCTGGACGGAGGCGGTGAGGCCGAGTTCGGCGAAGGCGGCGACCGTCTCGGGGGTGAGCATCTCGGCGTGCTCGACACGGTGCCGGGCGGCGCGGACCCTGGCGAGGCCGACCTGTTCCGCGGCGGCGCGCACGCCCTCCACGACGGCGCTCACGGCCGCGTCCCCGATGGCGTGGAAGCCCGCCTGGAGGCCCGCCTCCGTGCAGGCGGCGACGTGGGAGGCGACGGCCGCCGCGTCCAGGTAGGCGAGGCCGGTGTGCGGCTCGGCCGAATCGGCCGAGTCGGCGTAGGGCTCGTGCAGGCACGCGGTGTGCGAGCCGAGGGCGCCGTCGACGAAGAGGTCCCCGGCGGCGCCGAGCGCGCCCAGCGCACGAATCTTCTCCGCTTCCTTTGCATTCGCGATCTGTTCGCCCCAGTAGCCGACGACGCGCGGGCCGGGCCCGGCGGCGGCGAGGGCGAGCAGGCCGGTGAAGTCGTCCTCGGAGGAGATCTCCGGGCCCGCGCACTCGTGCACCGAGCCGATGCCGAGCGAGGCGGCGTGGCGCAGGGCGGCGCGCTGCGCCTCGGTGCGCTGCCGGGGCGTGACGGCCGCGTGCGCGGCGGCGCGCACCGCGTGGTGGGCGTCGGCGGTCAGCGGGGCGTCGGCGTGGAAGCCGGGGCGGCCCGTGACGCCTGGGACCAGGTCGAGCAGGGCCGTGGTGACGACGGCTGAGTGGACGTCGATGCGGGTGAGGTAGAGCGGGCGGCCGCCGGTGGCCTCGTCGAGCTCCGCGCGCGTGGGCGGTCGGCCGCCGGGCCAGCGGGCGGCGTCCCAGCCGTGCCCGAGCAGGACCCGGTCGTCCGGGCGGGCGGCCGCGAACTCCCGTACGCGCGCGAGCGCTTCGTCGAGGGAGCGGGCCGAGGAGAGGTCGAGGCCGGTCAGGGCGAGACCCGTGGCCGTCGTGTGCACATGTGCGTCCGTGAACGCCGGGGTGACGAGGGCGCCTTCGAGGTCGACGATCTCGTCCGCACCGGCGGCGAAGGCGTCGGCCGCGCCCTCGGAGCCGACCCAGGCGACATGGCCGCGTTCGACGACCATCGCCGTGGCGAAGGGGTCGGCGGGGCTGTGGATGTCGCCGCCGCGCAGCAGCACGGTGCGGTGGTCTTGCCGGTCTTCCCGGGAGGCGGTGGTCTCGCTCATGGGGACCAGTCTCGCCCCTCGGGACGGCGCCCCCGCGCGCGGGGCACCCCGCAGAGCGGGCGGGGCGTCAGATCTGCGGGGGGCGGGCCTCGTACGGCGTGGAGAGCACGACCGTCGTTCGGGTGGAGACGCCGGCGAGGGCGCGCAGCCGGCTGAGCAGGTGCTCCAGCTCCAAGGGCGTGGCGACGCGCACCTTGAGGATGTAGTTCTCGTCGCCCGCGACGCTGTGGCACGCCTCGATCTCGGGGACCCCGGAGAGGCGCTCGGCGATGTCGTCGGGGGCGCTGGGGTCGAACGGCTTCACCGAGATGAAGGCCGTGAGCGGCAGCCCGACCGCCTCGGGGTCGACGACGGCCGCATAGCCGCGGATCACTCCGCGCTGCTCCAGCCGGCGCACCCGCTGGTGCACGGCCGACGTGGACAGGCCCGTGGCCTTGCCCAGGTCGGTGTAGCTCATCCGCCCGTCCTTGACGAGCAGCTGCACGATCTGTCGGTCCAGCTCCTCCATGTGGCGAAACCTACAGGGCCCTTGATCCCCGGGGATACCGGAGTGCCCATCCCGGGCGACCGGATGGGGCCGGATGCGGCTGGATGTGGGCGAACGTCCCGCGCGCGGGGTGCGTCGGTCCCGGCCGGTCGTGACCTCCGACGGCGGGTGCGGGGCGGTGCGCGGGCGGAGCATGAAGGGCGGTGCGGTCCGCCATGGGGGCGGGCGCGCGGATGGGAAGTGACGGTTCATGAGTCGCCTGGTGACGGTCGCCATCGGATCCCTGTTCGTGGGGTGCGTGGGGTTCATCGCGTTCTGCGCGGAGCAGTACGCGGTGACCATGGGAGGTCTGTGAGGCGGGCGGGGGCCGCGGGGCCGCAGCGGCAGGCCGGTCCGCGAGCTCCTGTGCAGGCACCTTCGCTTGGCATGTGACGAACGCCACACGCATCAGGCCGTGTCCGCGGGGAAGCCGCGATTACCTCCGCGACGGGACGGGAAGTGCTTGCTGTGGTCGAGGCCGCAGTGCCTTGTCGGCCCACCCGAGGGGGAGAATCCCATGCAGAACTTGAAGCGCCCCGGTCGGTCTGCCCGCACCAGGCAGCAGTCGCCCGAGACACCCGCACCCGCATCGGAGGGCGTCGATACGGCTCTCGCCGAGCCGGACGCCGACGACACCTTCGAGATGTACCGGGTCATCTGCCCGGACTGCTCCCAGCCCATCGCGCTCCTCGCCGACGAGGACGTCCTGCCGGAGCACGCCCTGTGCCCGACTCCGTGGAACCCGTTCGGGCTCACGGTCTGCACGGGCACCGGCCGCGCGGCCGCCGACGCGCGCCCCGCGGACGACACCCTGGACGTCCAGGAGCAGGACGCCGCCCTCCTGTTGACGCTCCCTCAGGGCCTCGACTGGCGGACCCAGCCGTTCTCGCACGTGGGCGGCCCCGGCTCGGTCCCGATCCAGGTGCCCCGGCAGTCCCGCCGCGCCGCCGCCTGAGCGACCCGGCGGGCCCGCGCGGGCGAACTCACCAGTAGCTGCCCTGCACCATCGCCTCGAGGCTGGCGTGGTGCAGGATCAGCGTGTCCGGGTCCTCGGGCACCGCGGCCTCGCCGAAGTGCACCTGCCGGTAGGCGACCCGCAGCATCACGACGCCGTGCCGCAGCGCCGCGTACAGCGTGTAGAAGTCCATGTGCTGCGGCGTGTGCCCGGTGAGGGACGCATAGCGCTCCTCGATGCGGTCGCGGCGCAGGAAGCCGGGCAGCCCCGGCTGGCCGAAGCTCACGGTCAAGTCCTGGAAGAAGCGGTGCAGATACACGGTCCAGCCGAGGTCGACCTCGCGCGGGGCCAGGGCCGCCATCTCCCAGTCGAGCACGGCGGCGGGGTCGAAGCCGTCGTAGATGACGTTGCCGATGCGGGCGTCGCCCCAGTTGAGCACCGCCGCACCCTCGTCCTCGGGCCACAGCTCCTCGAGGCGCGCGAAGGCGCGCTCGATGAGGGGCGAGCGGGGCAGCTTGTCCACCACCCAGGCGTAGTAGGCGCGTTGGGCCTCGACGTGACGGCGCAGCGGACTGCCGTCGCTCTCAAGAGACAGGAACTCCGCTTCCGCGGGCGGCACTTGGTCGTGCAGGTGCGCGATCAGGCGGACCGAGGCCGCTTCGAGGTGTTCGCGCTCGGCGTCGCTCGCCTCGTACAGCCAATTCCCCTCGTACGTATAGGGCATGACGTCCGGCGGCACGCGGCCCTCGACCCGCTCCATGACGAAGAAGGGCGCCCCGAGCGGCCCGGGGTCCTCCTCCAGCCACAGCACCCTGGGGACCGGCAGGTCGGTGCGGTCGGCGACGAGGCGCATCGTGCGGTACTGCCGCGGCAGGTCGTAGACCGGGAAGATCGTGTACGCGGCCGGGTCGGCGGCGAGCCGCAACGCGCAGGCCCGCACGGGCGGTTCGGGGTGCTCGATGTCGAAGAGCAGCGTCTCGCTGGACATGCCGTTGGACTCGGGCACGGAGACGTTCACCGCCTTCGCGCCCGGCAGGCGGGCGGCGAGCCAGGCGGTCAGGCGCCGGGCCAGCTCCTCGGGGTCGCGGGTGCTGGTGCGCGGGCGGGGTGCTGTGGCCATCGGTGGACTCCTTCCGTACGAACGTCGGGCGAACGTCAGGGCGCGACCGAGTCGAAGCCGGTGAAGCCGCTGGGGTCGTGGCGGCCGAAGCTGCCGTGTTCGAAGATCCCGTATCCCGTCTGCCCGTTGAGAGTGAAGCGGGAGGCGTGGTCGATGACTCCGTAGGCGGCCAGCGGGTGGGCCGAGGGGTCCGAGAGGTCGTAGGTGCGGCGGTCGGTCCAGTCGCGGCCGCGCCAGGTGCCGTGCTGCCAGTCGTCGGCGGGCGGGTATCCGGCGCCCACGGCGAGCGGCAGGGAGGCGAGGACCTCGACGCCGAGCTCCAGGGGCTTGCGGTCCTCGGGGTCGGTGAGGTGGATGACGGCGCGCTCGGGGTGGCGGGTGCCGGAGCGGTAGCCGATGTCGGCCTGGGGCCAGCCGAGTTGGCGGTCGGGGTGGCCGGGGCGCACCAGGGTCGCGTCGTTGAGGGTGCGGTAGCCGTCGGCGTCCTCCTGGGCGATGACCATGAGGAAGCGGTCCTCGAAGCGGACCGGGCACCAGATCCAGTGGAAGCCCTCGGTGGCGAACTCCTCCTCCAGACGCCCGCGTTCCTCGCCCGGGATGGGCCGCACGCCCCAGCTCCGGTCGCGGGTGCCGGTCCACTCCCCCGCGCGCACCGGTATCTCCTCGCCCCCGGCGCGGATCACCCCGGAGCAGCCGCCCGCCTGGACGAAGCGGCGCCCTTCGAGGCTGAGCCGGTCGCCGCGGCGCTGGATGTGGTGGGGCTCCCAGAGGGCCGGGAAGTCGGCGGTCCACGTGACGTCGTACGAGAAGGAGGCGGCGTCCTCGGGGTCGGCGGCGCAGGTGAGGCGGATGCGGCGCAGGGGCTCCTCGACGGTGATGGCCAGGGGGCCCACGGAGAGGTGCATGCGGTCGTCGCCGAGGGCGTCGGAGGCCCGTACGGCGTGGAGCGTGTCGCCGATGCGCAGGGTGGCGTAGGCGTCGATCACCCCGGCGTTGGGGTAAACGCCGAGGCCGAGGATGAGCAGGGCCCGGCCCTCGTGGTCGAAGAGGTGGAAGATGCACCGGTCGTAGGCGTTGCGGTCGCCGGTCGCGACGTGCTTCATGGAGAGCGGCACCTGGTGCACGGGGTACTCGTCGAGCGGGACGGGGCGGTCCTGAGCCACGGCAAACCTCCCTGGCAGTAAGGCAGTTGGGGGCGGCACGGTGGGCCGCCCCCGGCGAGAAGTTGACGGTACGTCAGCTCTCGGCAGGGGGCCATACACGTGTCACGCCGCATTGGCAGGGGCGGGCCTTCGGGCCGGGCCCCGGGCCGTGGCGGCCTCGGACGAGCATGCCGTGAACTGACGCTCGAATCCGGTCGGCGGTGACTTGGGCACCGGGCCGCGCGTTGGCTCGGCATGACCCAGACGCATATCCCCACCGGCCGTCGGCGCCGCGCCCTCCTCACGACGACGGCGGTGGCTCCGAGCTCCGCAGAATCGGTTCCGCAGCCGCCTCCCGCCGCGCACCCCCGCACACATCCGCAGGACCGCACACATCCGCAGGACCGTGCCCACCCACAGGACCGTGCCCACCCGCAGGACCCGCCGATCTACCGCGCCCTGCTCCGCCACTGGGCCGACCGCGGCCGGACCCTGCCCGGGCGCCACGACCCGGAATGGGTCCGGCTCGCGGCGCCGACGGTCAGGGTCGGGCAGTTCAGCGCGATTCCGGACCGGCGAGGTGACGGGCGATGACCATGCGCTGGATCTGATTGGTGCCCTCGACGATCTGGAGCACCTTGGCCTCGCGCATGTACCGCTCGACGGGGAAGTCGACGGTGTAGCCGTAGCCGCCGAGCACCTGCACGGCGTCCGTGGTGACCTTCATGGCGAGGTCCGTGCAGAACAGCTTGGCCATGGCCGCCTGCCGGGAGAAGGGGCGGCCGTTGTCGCGCAGCCGGGCGGCGGCCAGGTAGAGCGCGCGGCCCGCCTCGATCTGGGTCGCCATGTCGGCGAGCATGAAGCGCAGCCCCTGGAAGTCGGCGATCGGGCGCCCGAACTGCTCGCGCCCGGTGGCATAGGAGAGCGCCTCGTCGAGCGCCGCCTGGGCGATGCCGATGGCGCAGGCCGCGATGCCCAGCCGGCCGGAGTCGAGCGCGGACAGGGCGATGGCGAAGCCCTGGCCCTCGTCGCCGATGCGGCGGGCGTCGGGGACGCGGACGCCGTCGAAGTGGAGCTGGGCGGTGGGCGAGCCCTTCATGCCCATCTTCTTCTCGGGCGCCGCCGGGGTCAGGCCCGCCGCGTCGCCGGGCACGAGGAACGCGGTGACACCGTGGGCACCCTCGCCGCCGGTGCGGGCGAGGACGGTGTAGAAGTCGGCGACGCCGCCGTGGGTGATCCACGCCTTCGTCCCCGTGATGACCCAGTCCTCGCCGTCGCGCACGGCCTTGGTGCGCAGCGAGGCGGCGTCGGAGCCGGCGGCGGGTTCGGAGAGGCAGTAGGCGCCGAGGAGTCCGCCGCCGAGCATGGCGGGGAGGTGTTCGGCCCGCTGCTCCTTGGTGCCGTAGTTGGCGAGCGCGTGGCAGGCGAGGGAGTGGACGCTGACGCCGAGGCCGACGGTCAGCCGCGCCGCGGCGAGCTCCTCCAGGACCTGGAGGTAGACCTCGTACGGCTGGTCGCCGCCGCCGAACGCGGAGTCGTAGGGCAGTCCGAGCAGTCCGGTCTCGGAGAGCATGGTGAAGACCTCGCGCGGGAAGCGGCCTTCGTACTCCTCGTCGGACGCCTGGGGAGCGATCTCCCGCTGGACGAGTTCACGGACGAGCGCGAACAGGTCCCGGGCCTCGTCCGTGGGCAGTTGACGGTCCACTGGGGTGCGCTCGCTCATCTCGGCGCTCTCCTCCCTGTCAGGCTCTGCGGTCGCGCTCGGGGTGGGGCGCCGCCGCCGGGTCTCACTGCTCAGCCGATGCTGCCCTCCCGGGTCACGGAAGCGGCTGACCAGCGGCTGTGGCGCGTCGAGTATCTCCGATCCGGGGCCTCGCGTCACTAGTTAACGACCGCTTACTCAAACATTCACACGCGCCTGTTTCGACGCCGGGATTCCGGGTCGGGAATTGGTACGAACCATTGACGCACTGGTCTAGTCCTCCTACAGTCCAGCGCAGCGCCTTTTCGCGTTCATGCCAAGGCGTGCTCCAGGTCAACAGCAGCACTTCCCCCCCCTCGCTCGCCTCCCCCCACGAGGAGACACGATGCTCAGACCGCACCTCCCCCGCACCGCCCGTTCCCGGGCGCTCGTGGCCACCACCTGTTGCGCCGTACTCGGCGCCGGGCTGCTCGCCGGGGCGGGCACCGCGTCCGCCGGACAGAGCTCCGCCCAGGGCAAGGACGCCAAGGCCGCCGCCGGTTCGAAGGTGGTCGGCTACTTCACCGAATGGGGCGTCTACGACCGGAACTACCACGTCAAGAACGTCGAGACGTCCGGCTCCGCCGACAAGCTCACGCACATCAACTACGCCTTCGGCAACGTCCAGGGCGGCAAGTGCACGATGGGCGACTCCTACGCGGCGACCGACAAGGCGTACACCGCCGACCAGTCCGTGGACGGCGTCGCCGACACCTGGGACCAGGAGCTGCGCGGCAACTTCAACCAGCTGCGCAAGCTGAAGAAGAAGCACCCGAACCTCAAGGTGCTCTGGTCGTTCGGCGGCTGGACCTGGTCCGGCGGCTTCACCGAGGCCGCGAAGAACCCGGCGGCCTTCGCGCAGTCCTGCTACGACCTGGTCGAGAACTCCAAGTGGGCCGATGTCTTCGACGGCATCGACATCGACTGGGAGTACCCCAACGCCTGCGGCCTGACCTGCGACACGAGCGGGCGCGCGGCGTACAAGGACCTGATGGGCGCGGTGCGTTCGAAGTTCGGCTCCGACGCGCTCGTCACCTCGGCGATCCCCGCCGACGCGGAGGACGGCGGCAAGATCGACGCCGCCGACTACGCGGGGGCCGCGCAGTACGTCGACTGGTACAACCCCATGACGTACGACTACTTCGGCGCCTGGGACGCAAAGGGCCCGACCGCCCCGCACTCGCCGCTGACCTCGTACAACGGCATCCCGAAGGCGTCGTGGAACTCCGAGTCCACCATCAAGAAGCTCCAGGGGCTCGGCGTTCCCTCGTCGAAGCTGCTGCTCGGCATCGGCTTCTACGGGCGCGGCTGGACCGGCGTCACGCAGAAGGAGCCGGGCGGCACCGCGACCGGGCCCGCGGCGGGCAAGTACGAGCAGGGCATCGACGACTACAAGGAACTGAAGACCAAGTGCCCGGCCAACGGCACGGTCGGCGGGACCGCGTACGCGTTCTGCGGGAACAACTGGTGGAGCTACGACACCCCGGAGACCATCGCCGGAAAGATGAACTACAAGAACCAGGCGGGCCTCGGCGGCACCTTCTTCTGGGAGCTCAGTGGAGACACCTCGAACGGCGAGCTGATCAAGGCCATCAACTGATCATGGCCACCGACTGATCAAGGCTGTCGGCCGATCGAGGCTGTCGGCCGATCAACCAGCGGACTCCGTACGGGACTTCACCCGACCGAGCGGATGCCCGTACGGGAGATGGAGGGGCGGGAACCGGGGTCCGGTTCCCGCCCCTTCCGGCTGTCGTCAGACGTCGTCGCGCGGCGGCGACGGGTAGTCCGGTTCGAATTCCTCGATGACGTTCAGGGTGTCGCGCAGGGTGCGGACCAGGAGGTCGCGGACCGTGTCGCGGGTCAGGGCGGGGGTCTCGACCCAGTCGAGGGTGACGCCCTCGACGCTGCACAGCCAGCCGAGCAGGGCGGTGCGGGCGAGCGGGGGGATCTCCGTACGGCCGTACGCGCCTTCGGCGATCGCGCCGATCAGGGCCTCGCGCACCCCGTCGCGTATGGCGTGCACCTCGGTGTCGAAGCCGACGCCGCCGGTGACGATGGCGCGGTAGGCCGCCTGGTTGTGCTCGGCGTAGCGCAGATAGCCGTCGATGGTGCGGTGCACCCGCTCGGTGCGCGGGAGTTCGGTGTCGCTGCTCGCGCGCGAGATGAGCTCGCTGACGGACTCCTCGATGATCGCCAGGTAGTAGCCGCGCTTGGACTTGAAGTAGTAGTAGATCAACCCCTTGGCGACGCGCGCCTGTTTGGCGATGTCGTCCATCGACAGGGCGTCGTAGGACGTGTCGGCGAACAACTTCCGGCCAATGGTGATGAGTTCGGCCCGGCGCGCGACCGATCGGTCGGTGCCGCGGGCTTGGTGGCGGCGCTTCGGATCCGCGTCGCGCTGTTGACTATTATTCAATATCGGCCCTAGTCTCCAACTGCCTCGGGATGCCCGCAGTATGGCAGACGTCACGACCCCGGCAGGCGCTCCCGCAGGCGCTGACGCACTCCCCTTACGCACGTGGACGACGTACGGGAGGAAGACCGTGAGCGCAGACCGGAAGCCCCTTCGCGAGGGCAGAACCAACTGGAAGAAGACGGCCGTCGTCATGCTGCCCGCCGTGCTCGCGGTGGGCGCGATGGCATCGGTGATGGCCGAGGGCGCGCTCGCCGCGTCCTTCGCCGTCTCGGGCACCAGTTTCCAGGTGTCCTCCGGGAAGTTGACGAGCCAGGGCCTGGCCTCGTACGTGCAGACGGACCGGTCCGTCGACGGCAAGGGCCACCCCGTGGCGCTGCTCGGCATCGGGGATGCCAAGCTCAGCGACATCTGCCAGGCCGCCGAGGTCAAGACCCCGGTGGGCACCGTGGTGTTCAAGCTGACGGCGGGCGGCGACGCGGGCAATGTGACCGCGAGCAACCTCATCATCGACGGCGAGGACCTGGTGGGCGACGCCCGCTTCGGCACCGCGCAGATCGGCCGGGACGCCTCCACGCTCGACGAGGTGGACGGGGTCAAGGGCGAGCGCGGCAAGTTCGGGCTGCAGGCCGGGGACATCGAGGTGGCCAAGGTCCGCTCGCACGCCTGGTCGGCGACGGGCGGGAACTTCCGGCTCAAGGGCATGAAGCTCGACGTCAGCATCGGCGGCAAGAAGTGCTTCTGAGCGGGCCCGGCGCACCCCGCGCGGGCTGGCTCGACGAGCGGCTGCCGCTGCGGGACCTGCGCCGGGGGTTACGCAGATGGCGGCGCACCCGGCCCTTCTGGGGCGGGCTGCTGCTGATCCTCGGCGGCGTCGAGCTGCTCGCCGTGCCGCTGTCGCCGGTGACCGTCCTGGTCAGCCTGGGGCTCGGCGGGATCGCGGCGATCGGCATCGGGCTCGCCCTGATCGCGGCCGGCGGCTTTCTCTGGCTGCTGCCGCACACCCGCCACTATGTGAGCATCAACGCGCTGATCCTGTCGGTGCTCTCGTTCGCCGCGACCAATCTCGGCGGCTTCCTGGTGGGCATGCTGCTCGGCATCGCGGGCAGCGCCATGGGGTTCGGCTGGACCCCGGTGCCGGAGGAGTCCGAGGAGGAGGCGCGGCGGCCCAAGGTGCGCGACGGGCAGGGCACCCGGACCCTCGGGGTGCTGCTTCCGGTGGTGCTCGCCGGGGCGGTGCTGTGGGGAGCGGCCCCGGCGAAGGCGGCGCCCACGGCCGCGGCGGGCGAGATCGTCGCGCCGCGGGTGCCGCCGACCGTCACCACGACGCTGTTCTCGCCGAAGGGCTTCCTCCTCGCGGGGGTGCGCGACATCCCCACCGCCGACGGCCCGTTGAAGGTGATGGTGCTGCGCATGGACGCCGCGTCGCTCACCGACTACCGGCTGAAGACCCGGGACGGCTCGCGCGAACTCTCCCTGGGCGCCGACACGTTGGACCTCAGCGGCAAGGTGACGCTCTACCTCACGAAGTTCAAGGGCTGCCTGGAGGGCGTGCTCTGTCTGACGTTCACGCCGGACAAGCTGCCGGTGCCGCCGGTGGTGCCGCCGTTCGTCTTCATGACGGACGTCAGCGCCGAACAGGCCCTGGTCACCTCGGACTTGATCGTCGCGGGCGGGCTCACGCTGGGGGCGCACCCATGACCGGACCGCAGGAGGCACGGTGATCGAGATCCAGGCCGCCCTCTTCTGGGCGTACGGGGCCGGGGCGACCTTCGCGGTCGCGGCGGGGCGCCAGCTCCAGGTGTGGGAGCGGATCAACGCCGGGGAGGGGCCGCGCACCCGCAGCCGGGCCGCCAACCCGTATCTGGCGCTCACCGTGCTCTTCGCGGCGGTCCTGATGGTGCCCACGGGGCTCTTCCTGCTGTGGCAGAACCCGTCGTGGGCGACCATGCACGTCGCCGCGGATCATGAGGGTGTCTGGGCGGGGTTCGTGCTGTTCTACGCGGGCGGGATCCCGGTCGCGGCGATCCTCGGGTTCCTGGCGGCGCAGACCCTGGTCCTGGTGGGGGCCGGGTACTGGGCGTACCTGCAGTGCGTGGGCGGGTACTTCCTGCTGTTCGGGACGTTGATCCACGGCTGGGACGGCAGCGGCTACGAGCGGTTCCTGTCGCCGGGTGCGAGGGACTTCGCGCACTGGAAGCAGGACAGCGTGGTCAACCACGTCCTGGACTTCCTGACGTCCGGGACGTTCCTGGCGCTGCTGCTGTTCGGCGCCGCCGTGATCGGCACGATGCTGATGACCGAGATCGGCTGGCTCATGGAGGGCTGGTCGCTGCCGGGCGCCGACGAGGACCGGAAGGTGCCGAAGTTCATCGGGATCGCCATCGCGGCGGCGGGGGTGTACGGCCTGCCGTTCCTGGGGGCGCTGGTGGCGAGCGTCCTGGTGCGGCTCGTCGGCGGCTGGATCGGGCTGCCGCTGTTCGCGGTCCTGGCCGGGGTGACGCTGCTGCACCGCCGCTCGCCGGTGCGCTGGCTGTACGGGCTCGTGGGGGTGCCCGACCGGCACTGGCGGGTGGGGCTCGACGCCGGTGACGGGGACGGCGGCGGAGACGGCGGCTATGAGAGCCAGGTCACAGCAGACCGGTCTGCGTGACGAACATCGCGACGACGACGACCAGGGTCCAGCCCATCAGGTGCTCGAGCAGGCGCGGGCCGGTGTCCTTGGGGCCGCCGGTGCGGGTGCGGGCCCGGGGGACGGCGGAGGCGGTGGCGGACGGCGCGGGGGCAGGGGTCGCGGTCATGGCTTCTCGCTGACGTTCGTAAGGCTTCGCGCGGTGGCGCGGCGGTGCGCACGGCGCTGGACTCTCCCCCGCCACTCCCCCGCGGCCCCTCCACCTTGCCACCCGAACCGGCCGTCGCGGGAGAGACCTTGGTCACCCACAACTCGGACGGAATGCTGTGCGTCTAACTACGACGAACGTCCGCGCAGCATCCGTACCGAAAGGTTTCCGATGAGCACGTACGGCATATCCCGCCGCAGAACACGGCTCGCCCTCGCGGCGGCGATCACCGTGGCGGCGGCCCTCACCGGACCGGTCTCGCACGCAGCACCGTCCGGCCCCACCACCGAGGACGGCGGAAAGCCGGCACCCGGCGCCCCCGGCCTCGGCGACCCGATGTTCCCGCTCGACGGGAACGGCGGCTACAAGGTGGACCGCTACACCCTGGACTTCGACTGGCAGGCGCCGAAGACGCCCTTCGAGGCGACCACCACGATCCGGGCGACCGCCACCCAGTCCCTGTCCCGCTTCAACCTCGACTTCGCGGGCAACACCCTGCACCAGGTGACGGTGAACGGCGCCGCCGCGGCCACGTCGCGCGCCGGTGACGAGCTGACCGTCACCCCCAAGTCACCGCTGCCCAAGGGCAGTTCCTTCTCGGTCAAGGTCACCTACACCGCCGACCCGACCCAGACCCGGCACCGCGACGACGCCATCGAGGACTACGGCTGGATACCCACGCCCGACGGCACGGTGGTCTATCCGCAGCCCAACGGCGCCAAGTTGATCTTCCCGGCCAATGACCACCCGAGCCAGCGCGCCCCGATCACCTTCCGCATCACCACCCCCAAGGGCCTCACGGCCGTGGCCAACGGCAAGCTGACCGACCGCACCGACCGCCCCGGCGACCGGGTCCGCTGGACCTACGACTCCGAACAGCCGCTCTCCACCCAGCTGGTCCAGCTCGCGGTCGGCAAGTTCCAGTTCGTCGACGGCAAGGGCCCCGGCGGGCTGCCGCTGCGCGACGTCGTCCCGGACAACCTGGTCGAGCCCACGGCCGCCTACCGCAAGCTCACCCCCGACCACCTCTCCTGGCTCGAACAGCGGCTCGGGCCCTACCCGTTCAACCGGTACGGCCTGCTGGTCGGCGACACCGACCTCGGCGTGGCCCTGGAGACCCAGACGCTCTCGCTCATCCCGAAGGCCGACCTGCTCGGCACCCAGGTCGACGCCGAGCGGAACATGGTGCACGAGCTGACCCACCAGTGGTTCGGCGACAGCGTCGCCCTGAAGTCGTGGTCGGACCTGTGGCTGAGCGAGGGCCACGCCCGGTTCTACGAGCGGCTCTACTCGGAGGCGCACGGCGGCGACAGCTTCGAGACCGCGATGAAGACCGCGTACAAGAACCACGACATCTGGCGCCGCGACTACGGCGCCCCCGCCGAGCCCACCGAGCCGAACCTCTTCAAGCGGATGCGGTACGACGGCTCGGCCCTGGTCCTGTACGCGCTGCGCGAGCAGGTCGGCGACGCCACGTTCCAGAAGATCGAGCGGGCCTGGGTGACCGGCCTCAAGGGCAGGTCGGCGAGCACGCAGCAGTACATCGACCTGGCGTCGAAGATCGCGGGCGAGGACCTCGAAGGGTTCCTGCGCCCCTGGCTGTACGGCGCGAAGACGCCGCCGATGCCGGGCCACCCCGACTGGGTGGTGGACCCGGTACCGGCCGGCTGATCGGGCGGGCGAGGGTCCAGGGGCGGGGGGTTCAGGCGGGGGCTCGTTCGTAGACCACGCCGAAGTCCTCCGCCCAGGTGACGCCGTCCTTGGAGAGCTCCCAGGCCCCGGTCAGCGTGTCGCCGCCCGCGTCGAAGCGGGCGGCGAACCGCTGGTGGAAGCCGGGGGCGGCGCGCCAGATCCGCAACTCCCCCTCGGCGAAACCGAGTCCGTAGACCCGGGAGACGCCGCGCGCGTCGGCGTGCAGCATCGTGAAGCGCTCCTCCGTCTCGTCGTAACCCGTGATCGTGACGGTCGGGAAGGGGTGGTGGTCACGCCACTCCTGCGGCATCTCCACGTCGGGGGCGAGGTCCGCGCGCTGGACCAGGAAACCCCCGTCGTCCGTCCATGCCCACTCGGCGAGGACGGGACCGACCCGGGGGCCGCCGCCCGGCACCGCGTACATGCGCCACCGCCCCACCAGGGGGTCGAGTGCGCGCAGGGCGGGGTGGTTCGTGGGCTGCCGCATGGTGTGCCTCCCGTCTCGGTGCCCGGCTCTCGGTGCTCAGCGCACCCCCACCGCCGCGAGCGCCTTGCGCTGACGCTCCGAGGGGCGTGCCGGGAAGTACAGATAGCAGACGCCGCCCGTGCCCGACACCACCTTGCCCTGGGCGTTCTTGCGCTTGGTGCGCAGCCAGATGTTCTCCCACTCGCGCCTCTTGTAGACGCGCCGCACGGCCGGGTCGCTGGGCGACGCGGGGTCGTTGGCGATCACGTCGCCGGCCGCCGTGAAGCCGATGACCGTCATGAGGTGGCCCGCCGTGCCGTAGCCCGCGCCCGTGAGCTCCTCCTTCAGGAACGACTGTGACGTTATGGCCGGGATGCCCGCGGCGATCAGCGACTCCAGCTCGGTGAGCGAGGCGAGGCGCGTGACGACGCCCTGGAGGTCCTTGTACGTGGCGGCGTAGGCGGCGTTGAAGGGCCAGTTGCCGCAGCCGTTGTACTGGTAGTCGAAGGTGAAGCGGGCCGCGTGGCAGACCTGTGGGTCGGCGTACGAGGGGTCGACCCAGGCGAGGTCCGCGGGGGTGGGCTTCCGGCCCCAGTACTCGATGATCATCTGCGAGGAGGTGGGGCTGCACCACGCCTCGCCGCCGTTGTCGTACTCCGGGTACTGGCCCGCGTGGATCTCCTGGGAGTAGCGCGGGACCTTCAGCTCCTTGGCGAGACCGGGGGCGGACGCGGGCACCGTGAAGCGGTCGGGGACCGCGGAGGCCATCGCGCCGAGCCGCCACACGGTGGGGGTGGCCGTGCTGCCGGGCCTGCGGTACAGGGTGAGACGGAGCCGGTAGGAGACGAGACGCAGTCCGGTGGCGGGGTCGTCGATGGAGAAGGTGTCGGTGTAGATGCTCGACTTCCCGTCCGTCTGGTCGTCCACGGACGTGCGACGGATGTCGGTCTCCTTGTCGTCACCGGAGGTCCAGCGGCCCATGACGTACCAGGGGGTCACGGCCTGGTCGCCGTATGTCCCCTGGAGCTCGACCTGGAGCCAGGTCCCGGCCGGGGTGCGGGCGTTCCAGGAGGCGACGACCTCGGTGGCGGGGACGGTGGAGCGGTGCACGGGCGAGGTCCACCGGGCGTACTCCCAGGTGGCCTTCTTGCCGGTGTGCGGGTCGGTGTAGTCGGTGGTGCCCGCGGGCTCGCCGATCACCACGCCGGGGCGGGCGCCCGCGACGACCCGGGTGCCGGCCGCGGTGCCGGCCGACCAGTCCGGCTGCGAGGTCCAGAAGCGGTTGTCGATGTGCCGGTCCGCGCGGGGGCGGCGGGCCGGGGCGGCGGCGAGGGCCGGGCTCACGGTGACGGCCGCGGCGGCCAGGGCAGCGGCCGTGCCGAGCACGGTTCTGCGGGACATGTCATCAGCTCGGTCCATGAGGGGACCCCCTGTGCGGTGTCGGCTGGTTCGGGGCGGGAGGGGCGGGAGGGGCGTGCAGGTGAGCGGGCGATGCGGGCGTGCGGGTGGGCGTGCGATGCGGGCGTGCGAGTGGGCCAACTATGGCCGCCGGGCCGTCAGTTCTGCCAGCGATTCGACCTTCGCCGGCCGGACCAATATTGGCCTCTACCTGTGGCATCACCTGGGACGGCGCGCTGAATCCTGTGGTGGAGCGACGTACGCTGCCGATCA
Organism: Streptomyces sp. NPDC059009; assembly: GCF_042740175.1. Lineage (NCBI taxonomy): Bacteria > Bacillati > Actinomycetota > Actinomycetes > Kitasatosporales > Streptomycetaceae > Streptomyces > Streptomyces sp. NPDC059009. Next base: position 18,319 of record NZ_JBHYJB010000049.1, read on the forward strand.
TGAGCACCTGCGACCTCACCCGTCTCGCCGACGCGCTGCTGAAGCTCCCGCCGTCCTGCGGGCCGGTCCGTCTGGTCGCCGTCGACGGGCACGCGGGCTCCGGCAAGTCGACGTTCGCGGGGCGGCTCGCCGCGGCGCTCGGCGGGGCACCCGTGCTGCGCCTCGACGACATCGCGAGCCACGAGGAGCTCTTCGGCTGGGACGGGCGGCTGCTGCGGGACGTCGTCGCACCGCTCGCGCGGGGCGAGGCGGCGCGCTATGCCGCGTACGACTGGACCGCGCGCCGCTTCGGGCCGGTGGACCGGGAGGTGCCGCCCGCCCCGGTCGTCCTCCTGGAGGGCGTCGGCGCCGGACGGCGCGCGGTGCGTCCGTGGCTGGCGCGGCTGCTGTGGATGGAGCTGCCCCGGGAGGAGTCCTGGGCGCGCGGGCGCCGCCGGGACGGAGAGGTGCAGCGCGCGTTCTGGGACGGCTGGGAGCCCGCGGAGCGCCGCCACTTCGCCGAGGACCCGACGGAACCCTTCGCTCAGCTTTTGGTGCGGCAGTGTCAGGAGGGATACGAGGTGCGTGAGAGGTCTCGTGAGGCGTGAGATGCAGCCCCGTCCATCACTCACAGTGACGGATTATCGGCGGTGTGCTGAACCCCCGGAAAACCGCTTCCACTTGGCTTGAAGAGATTCCCGGAGACCTCCAACTCGGCTTGACCCAGGGGCCATACAGGACTTACGTTCTGAAGGAGCGGCCGTAGCGGCCGCCCGCAGTCGCGAAGCCCCCGGTTGTTCCCCCGTGATCGGGGGCTTCGTTCTGCCTTCAAGGGCTCCTGAGCCGACGCCGGATGGCGTGATTCGCTCACCCTGGGTGACCGTCGGCCCGCCCTCTCCGTGCGAGATCCGGCAGCGCGGCACCCTACGGCGGACACCCTCCGCGCAGGTACGATGCCTCTCGGTGCGACTCACGGACGGCTTGCTCTGCGCACCGAGTCAACTCCCGTCCGCAGCACGGCGGTTCAGCGAAGGGCTGCCGCTGGGCACCGGCCCGGCGGCACACCACGGGGGCACGGTTTGTGGGGGACGTGATGGACTTCGACGCGGTGGGCGCACCGGCCCCGGCCGACCTCGCCTGGCTGCGGGGCGTCGACGCCTACACGATGGGCGCCTATCCCCAGGCGGAGGAGGAGTTCCGGGCCGCCGTACGGATGGATCCGGGCATGGCCGACGGCTGGCTCGGCCTGCACGCGCTGCGCATCGACACGACGACGGCGCTGCTGCGGATGTTCCAGCACCGCGACCGCTTCGGCGAGCAGCGCGCCCGGCACTCCCGCACCCTCAACTCCTGGTACTGGCTGGGCTGGTGGGTGCAGCCGGTCCTGGAGAGCGCCCGCGACCTGCTGCTCGCACACGCCTCGCACTGGCTGGACGGACGCCATGTGCCGGAGCTGGACCGGGCGCTCGCGGGGCTGCCGCCGGTGGACGCGGATCCGCAGGTGCGGTTCCTGCACGCCTGCCGGTCCTATCTGGTCAAGGACTGGGAGCAGTTGGTCCGGCACACCGACCCGCTGATCGACGACCCGATGCTCGGCATCGAGGCCGGGCTCTTCGGCGGCATGGCCCGGGTCCGCCTGGAGATGTTCGGGCAGGCCGAGCCGCTGCTCTCCGCCGCCCTGATGCGCTGCCGCAGCGAGCAGCCGCAGCGCAAGGAGCTGCGCTACTGGCTGGCCCGCGCGCACGAGGGCACCGGGCGCACCGCCGCCGCCCTGCCGCTGTACCGCGCGGTGCACCGGGTGGATCCGGCCTTCATGGACACCTCGGCCCGGCTCGCGGCCATCGCCGAGGGCGACGGGTACGACGAGGTGGGCGACCTCGCGGCGATCACCCTGGCCGGGCTCGGCCAGGACGTGACGGAGGCCCCCGAGGGCGGCGACCCGCTCTTCGAGCCGGACGGCCGGGACGTGAAGGTGACCGGCCCCGGGCTGCCCGCCGCCGGCGAGCCCGGACAGCCCCCGGTCGGCGGCCCCGCCGAGACCGACGCGGTGCGCGAGAAGGCGGTCATCCCGGTGCGCCCGGGCCCGAGCCAGCTCCCGCCGGGCCCCGCCGACCCCGCCCTGCTCACGGCGGCGCTCAACGAACTGGAGCGGATGGTCGGCCTGGAGCCGGTGAAGCGGCAGGTCAAGGCGCTCTCGGCGCAGCTGAACATGGCACGTCTGCGGGCCGAGCAGGGCCTGCCCGTCCAGCCGCCGAAACGACACTTCGTCTTCTCCGGCCCCTCGGGCACCGGCAAGACCACCGTGGCCCGCATCCTCGGCCGGGTCTTCTACGCGCTCGGGCTGCTCGGCGGCGACCACCTGGTGGAGGCCCAGCGTGCCGACCTGGTCGGCGAGTACCTGGGCCAGACCGCCGTGAAGGCCAACGAGCTGATCGACTCGGCGATCGGCGGGGTGCTCTTCGTCGACGAGGCGTACTCCCTCTCCAACTCCGGCTACGGCAAGGGCGACGCGTACGGCGACGAGGCGCTCCAGGTCCTGCTCAAGCGCGCCGAGGACAACCGCGACCACCTCGTGGTGATCCTCGCGGGCTACCCGGAGGGCATGGACCGGCTGCTCGCCGCCAACCCCGGGCTCTCCTCCCGCTTCACCTCCCGCGTCGACTTCCCCTCGTACCGCCCCCTCGAACTCACCTCGATCGGCGAGGTCCTCGCCGCCGACAACGGCGACGTGTGGGACGAGGAGGCCCTGGAGGAGCTGCGCTCCATCAGCGGGCACGTCGTCGGCCAGGAGTGGATCGACGAGCTCGGCAACGGCCGCTTCCTGCGCACCCTGTACGAGAAGAGCTGCGCCTACCGGGACTTGCGGCTCTCCGGCTACCCGGGCGCGCCGACCCGCGACGACCTGTCGACGCTGCGGCTGCCCGATCTGATGCAGGCGTACGGGGAGGTCCTGTCGGGGCGCGGACCGAGCGACCCGGGTCTCGCCTGACGCCCCTTCAGTCTCTGCTGACGCCCCCTCGTCATCCGATCGAGGCGTTTCGGGACGAAGCCGTCCGGATGTCTCTTCCCGTCCGCGACCCTGACCCCGAGGATCTTGCCGTGAGGGCGGACGCGGTGGGGGTGCGCAGTGGTGACCACCTGGCTGGCGTGGGGCTTCTTCGCCGTGGTGGCGGGCGCGGTGGGCGTGGGGACCGGGCTGTGGGCCCACTGCGGCCTGAGCTATCAACTGGCCGTCGACAGCTTCCTGGTGACCGATGCCGTGCTCGCGCTCGTCTTCGCGGGCTGCGGGGTCCCGGTGGCCTGGCGGCGGCCCGGCAACCCGGTGGGCTGGCTGCTGCTCGGCGGCGGCGCGGCGCACGCGGGCACGGTCGCGGCGCTCGGGCTGCTCGCGCTCGGCCTCGGCGAGGGCTGGGCGGAGCCGACGCTGCGGGCCCTCGTCACGGTCGCGCTCGCCTGCTGGCCGCTGGGGCTTCGGCTCTTCATCCCGCTCGCGCTGCTGCTGTTCCCGACCGGGCGGCTCCCCGCTCCGCACTGGCGGCCGGTCGCCTGGGGGACGGCCGCGGCCGGTGTGCTCTTCTGGATGTGGTGCGTGACCACGCCGCACCCGTACGCGGTCGGCGGACCCGTCGGCTATCTGCGCGTCCTGTCCTGGCCGCCCCTCGAACCGCACCGCACCCAGATCGACCTGGCGGGCATCTTCGTACCGATGCTCGTCGACCTCGCCGCCCTGGTCCTGCGCTACCGCTCGGGCGGCGAGCGGCTGCGGCGCCAGCTCCTGTGGCTGATGCTCGCGGTGCTCTGCGCGCTGCCGTGGTGGCCGCTCGGGATGAGCGCCGCCGGGCTCCAAGTCCTCGTCGTGACCCAGCCGTTGGCGATGGCCGTGGGCATCCTGCGCCCCGAGCTCTTCGACATCGAGTGGGTGGTGTCGCGCGCCCTGCTCTACCTCGCGCTCTCGCTGGGCGTCATCGGCGTCTACACGGGCGTCGTACTCTTCGTCGACCGGGTGCTCCTCGGCAGCTTCCACCTGGGCGGGGCGGCGCTGGTCGCGGTGGGCGTCGCGGTCGCCTTCCACCCGGTGCGCGGCGTGCTGCAGCGCCTCATCGACCGGCTGCTGTACGGGGACCGGGGCGACCCCGTGCGCGCGCTCGACCGGCTCGGCGCCCGGCTGCGCACGGAGGCGGGCCTGGACGGGCTGCTGCTCGTGGTGCGGGACGCGCTGCGGCTCCCCTACGCGGCGTTCCGCCTCGGCGGCCGTGCGGTGGCCGCGTCGGGCACGGCGGGGTCCGGGTGCGTGGTGGTGCCGCTGCCCGACCCCGGCACGGACCAGGCGGAGCTCGTCGTGGGCACCCGGCGGGGGCAGGCCCGGCTCGGGGCGGAGGACCTGCGCACCCTGAAGGTGCTGGTGGTACCGCTCGCGGTGGCGGTGCGTGCCACGGTCCTGTCCGAGGAACTCCGGGCCAGCCGCGAGCGGTTGGTCTCGGCGCGCGAGGAGGAGCGCCGGCGGCTGCGCCGCGATCTGCACGACGGGCTCGGCCCGACGCTCACCGGCCTCGCCTTCACCGCCGACGCCGCCCGCAATCTCGTCCGGGCCGAACCCGCGTCCGCCGAGCACCTCCTCGACCAGCTGCGCGGCCACGCGACCGGCGCCATCGAGGAGATCCGGCGGCTCGTGGAGGGCCTCAGGCCCCCCGCGCTCGACGAGTCGGGGCTCGTCGTGGCGCTGACCCGGCAGGCGGAGCGGCTCAGCCACCGGGTGGCGGGCGCTCCCCTCGCCATCACCATCGACGCGCCCGCGGCCCTCCCCCGCCTGCCCGCCGCCGTCGAGGTCGCCGCGTACCGGATCGCGGCGGAGGCCCTCACCAACGCCGCCCGGCACTCGCACGCCGACCACGCCCTGGTCCGGCTCCGCGTCGACGACTCACTGCGTCTCGACGTCACCGACAACGGCGGCCCGCCCACCACGCCGTGGCGGCCCGGAGTGGGCCTGACGACGATGGCGGAGCGGGCCGCCGAGCTGGCCGGGTGGTGCCGCGCGGAACCGGGGCCCGAGGGCGGCCGGGTCAGCGCGGAACTCCCGCTGCGGCGGGATGTGCCGGACGCTCAGACCCAGCTGTAGCGCACCCAGAGCGCCCACCGGATGCCGTCCGGAAGGCACTGGTAGGCGACCCAGCTCTGCAGCGCCACGCCTTCCTGTCCCACCTGCTCGCAGGAGGACTGGCTGTATGTGTAGTCGAAGAGGACCCAGTCGCTCTGGACGGCGAGGGACGGAGCCACGGCCGGGGCCTCTGGCGCCGGGGCCGCCGCGGCGGGCCCGGCGGCCGCCACGAGCCCGCCGCAGCAGGCGGCCAGGGCGACCAGCGCGACGCCGACTTCCTTGATCCTGCGATGCATTGTTCTCCTCCTGGGGCGCTACGGGACGAAGACGGGGGCCGGGATGGTCCAGCCCTGACGGCACTCGGACCCGCTCCACGGGTCGTAGTCGCAGCCCTCGACGATCACGTCGTACGTGCCGGGGCCCGGGATGCCGAACGTGTGGCTCCCCGAGGTGGAGCCCCCGCCGGGGAAGACGTCCTGCTGGCCGATGTTCTCGCCGTTGCGGTCCCAGCGGACGATGAACTTGTTGTACTTGAACGGGTTCGTCGGCCCCCAGTCGACCTTGATCGACTGGCCCTGCTGGTAGGCGGCGACCATCATCTTCTCGCCCTGGTCCGGCGACCAGGAGATCCCGCCGTGCAGGAAGGTCTGGTACTTCCCGGCCCGGCCGGGGGTGTCCAGCTCGGGCGAGGTCGGGCAGCCGAGGACGCCGCCCTCCCCGCCGAGGGACCACCACTTGTCGCCGATCAGGCCGCCCACCTGGTAGTTGCTGCACGCCGGGTCCTGCAGCCGGGCCGTCGTGGCGGTGGCCGCCCCGGTGGTCGCCTGCGCGCCCACGGCCGTGGGCAGCGCCAGTGCGGCGCCCAGGGCGAGAGCGGACAGCGCGTACGTGATCCGGTGCCTCATGAGTGACCCCCTCCGGGCGGCGGAGTGGTGCCGCCCCCTGTCGCGGTGATGGTGAAGGTGTTGCTCCACAGCAGCCCCGTGATGTCGCTGCCGGGCCGCCCGTCGTGGGCGGAGACGCTGACCTGCTCGCCGTTGGCGGCGCCCCAGATGACACCGCCGCAGAACGCGCCGGGGGCGATGGTCTTCATGTCGACGGAGGCCGTGAGATTGCCGGCCGGGTCGGAGGTGAACTGGTAGAGCGGGCTGCTCTGCCGGAGGTCGGGTGCGGTGCTGCCGTTGCACGGCAGCACGCCGGAGACGGCGATCCGGACGTAGACCGTGTGGCTGGGCAGGAACCCGCGGCCCTGGATCGCGCCTCCCGGACCGAAGGAGGCGATCACCGGCGGGGTGTCGGCCCTCGCCGGGGGCGCGGCCCCGGCGAGGGCCGCGCAGGCGACGACGGCGGTGGCCGCCGCCAGCGCCGTGCGCCGTCTCGGACATGTCGTTCGCATGGGTGGAACCCTTCGTTCAGGAACTGCTTGACCCCGAGGGTGTCCGCCGGACGCTCCCGCCGGTCAGGGCGCCCGCTCCCCACGGCACCGGGAAGACCTCCCGGCCGCGACGGGTGCCCGCACCCAGGACAAGGGGGTCCCGCGCCCGGACGATGGGTAGTGATCGACGTACGAAACGGCAATCCGCGTACGCAACGACGGACGTACGCAACGGAAAGCGAAACGGCACGCGCCGCGCCGCAGTTGGGAGCCGCGCCTTGACGACGCCCGCGAATCCCCCGAGGTCCTCGCCCCCCGCCGGGCTCACCGTGGTCCTGGCCGACGACCACCCCGTGGTCCGGGACGGGCTGCGGGCGCTGCTCGGCTCCATCGAGGGCATCGTGGTGGTCGGCGAGGCCGCCGACGGGCGCGCGGCGGTGCGCGAGACGCTGCTGCACCGGCCCCGGGTGCTCGTACTGGACCTGGAGATGCCGGAGTTGGACGGGGTCGGCGCGACCCGCGAGGTGATGGCGGCGGCGCCGGAGACGGCCGTGCTCGTGCTCACCATGTTCGAGGACGACGAGTCGGTGTTCGCGGCGATGCGGGCGGGGGCCCTCGGCTACATCCTCAAGGGCGCCGCTCAGGAGGAGATCGTGCGGGCGGTGCGGTGCGTGGCCGCGGGCGAGGCGATCTTCGGGCCGCGGATCGCCCGGCGGGTGGCCGAGTGGATGGCGCGGCCGCCGGGGGCCGGGGAGCGCTCGCCGTTCCCGGAGCTGACGGCACGCGAGCGGGAGGTGCTCGACCTGATCGCCGCGGGCCTGGCCAACCCGGCGATCGCCCGGAAGCTACGGCTCTCCCCCAAGACGATCTGCAACCACGTCTCGTCGATCTTCATGAAGCTCCAGGTCACCGACCGAGCGGCCGCGATCGTCCGGGCACGGGACGCGGGCATGGGACGGGCGCCGTAGTGGTCCACCACGACGCCCGCCCTCGGTGAACGGCTGTCAGCCCACCAACGCCCCGCCCCGCGCCGCCTCTTGGGGCCGGCGCGGGCCCGCCATCCGGTGGGCCGGGTCGCGCACCTCGCCCACGAGGAGTTCCAGGACGTCCTCCAGGGCGACGAGGCCGAGTACGCGGCCGGAGGCGTCCGCCACCTGGGCCAGGTGGGCCGCCGCGTGGCGCATGACCGTCAGGGCGTCGTCCAGGGGGAGTTCGGCGCGCAGCGTCGTCATCGGGTGCCAGACCTGCTGCGGCACCGCGCGGTCCGTCTCCTCCAGGTCGAGCACGTCCTTGACGTGGAGGTAGCCCATGAAGGCACCGGTCTCCGCGCGGACCGGGAAGCGGGAGTAGCCGGTGCGCCCGGTGAGTTCGATGATCTGGTCCGGGGTGACCGAGGGGCCGACCGTGACCAGCGAGGCACCGTCGAGCAGGACGTCCGTGACCGGGCGCGAGCCCAGCTCCAGGGCATCCTCCAGGCGCTCCTGCTCCTCCGGTTCGAGGAGCCCGGCCTGGCCGGAGTCCTCCACCAGGCGGTTCAGCTGCTCGCTGGTGAAGACCGCCTCGACCTCGTCCTTCGGCTCGACCCGGAACAGCTTCAGGACAAGGCGGGCCGAGGCGCCGAGCGCGGCCGTGACCGGGCGGCACAGGCGGGCGAAGGCGACCAGGCCCGGGCTGAACCAGAGCGCGGTCTTCTCGGGCGCCGCCATCGCGAGGTTCTTCGGGACCATCTCGCCGATCACGAGGTGGAGGAAGACGACGACGGCCAGCGCGATCACGTATCCGAGGGGGTGGATCATGCCCTCGGGCAGGTGGACCGCCTCGAAGACGGGCTCCAGGAGGTGCGCCACCGTCGGCTCCGCCACCGCGCCGAGCGTCAACGAGCAGACGGTGATGCCGAATTGGGCGGCCGCCATCATCTGCGGCAGATGCTCCAGGCCGTGCAGCACCTGGCGCGCCCGCTTCGTGCCCAGGGGCTCGATCTGGCTGCGGCGCACGGACACGAGCGCGAACTCGGCGCCCACGAAGAAGCCGTTGGTCAGCACCAGGAGGACGGCGAAGACGAGTTGCAGGACGCTCATCGGGTCGCCTCCAGAGCCGGGGTCTCCAGGACCTGCTCGTCCAGGGCGGGAATGACCGAGGCCGTGGCGGTGGCCGGTCGGGAGCGCTCCGGCGTCGCCTCCCTGGCCGCCGCCGCACCCGCACCCGCACCCGTCCGCACGATCCGCACCCGCTCCGCCCGGTAGTGCACGACCTGGCGCACCGAGAGCCGCCAGCCGGGCAGTTCGGCGCGGTCGCCGGGGGCGGGGATGCGGCCGAGGAGGTCGGCGACGAGTCCGGCCACCGTCTCGTACGGCCCCTCGGGGGCGTCGAGGCCGATGCGCCGGAGGGTGTCGACGCGGCAGCCGCCGTCGGCGTCCCACGCCGGGCGGCCGTCCTCGGCCGAGGCGGGGGCGAGTTCGGGCAGATCGAGCCGGTCGTGCTCGTCGCGGACCTCGCCGACGAGCTCCTCGACGATGTCCTCCAGGGTGACGACGCCCGCCGTGCCGCCGTACTCGTCGACGACGACGGCTATGGGCTGTTCGCTGCGCAGCCGCTCCAGGAGGGGCTGCACGGGCAGCGTCTCCGGGACGAGGAGCGGGGACTGGGCGATGCGGCTCACGGGCGTGCGCAGCCGATCGTGGCCGGGGACCGCGAGGGCGTCCTTGAGGTGCACCATGCCGACGACCTCGTCGATCCGCTCCCGGTAGACAGGGAAGCGGGACAGGCCGGTGGCGCGGGTGAGGTTCACGACGTCCTCGGCGGTGGCGCTGGACTGCAGGGCGCTGACCTTCACGCGGGGCGTCATCACATGCTGTGCGGTGAGCTCGCCGAGGGAGAGGGTGCGCACGAACAGGTCGGCCGTGTCCTGCTCCAGGGCGCCCGCCTGCGCCGAGTGGCGGGCGAGGGAGACCAGTTCGCCCGGGGTGCGGGCGGAGGCCAGCTCGTCGGCCGGTTCGACGCCGAGGGCGCGGACCAGGCGGTTCGCGACGGTGTTCAGGAGGGAGATCACCGGCCGGAAGAGCCGCGCGAACGCGTGCTGCGGGCCCGCGACGAACCGCGCGACCTGCAGCGGCCGCGACACGGCCCAGTTCTTCGGCACCAGCTCGCCGATGACCATCTGCACGGCCGACGCGAGGAGCATCCCGACGACCACCGAGACACCGGAGACGGCGCCTTCGGGGACGCCGATCGCCGTGAAGGGGCCCTTGAGGAGCTGCGCGAGCGCCGGTTCGGCGAGCATGCCGACGACGAGCGAGGTGATGGTGATGCCGAGCTGTGTCCCGGAGAGCTGGAACGACAGCTCCTTGAGGGACTCGACGACGGTACGGGCCCGCCGGTCGCCGTCGGCCGCGGCCTTCTCGGCGTCGGGCCGGTCGACGGTGACGAGGCCGAACTCTGCCGCCACGAAGAAGCCGTTGGCCAGGATCAGCAGGAAGGCAGCTCCAAGAAGGAGCAGAGGGACTGTCATGCCGCCGCCTTTGAGGATGACCCGGTCGTGCTGTGCTTTCCGGGGTTCCCGGTTCCCGTATGTCGGGAGGGGGCGGCGCAGGTACTACAGGACGATCCGTCCATCGCCGGAGGGAGTCACTCCTCATGTAGCAGGAGCCCCTGGGAGCCGGGCGGCCCGTCAGAGGCGGGGCGGCACATCGCGCGTGCCCCGCCCCCCAGATTAATCAAGACCGGGCCCGGGGCGGCAGGGCCCGCGCCCCTGAGCCGACCCCGATGTCCGCCGGGTCAGCCCTGAGGTCCGCCCTCGCGGCCGCCCGCGTGGGCGTCGGCGAGGGCGCGCAGGGCGCGGGCGTCGCTGATGGCGCGCTGCTTGGCGATGCCGGGCTGGATGCCGAGCGCGGGCAGGCTGGTGCCGTCGCTCAGGTTGAGGAACACCCAGGGGTCGCCCGGGCGCAGGTTCACCTGCACGATCTCGGCCCAGTCGAGGCTGCGGCTGGTGGCGATGTTGACGACGCGCACCCCCGAGTCGCTCGCCACGACCTTGGGCCGGGAGAGCAGGAGCAGCACGCCGAGCAGCAGCGCGCCGGTGAAGATGAAGCTGGTGCGCTCCCCCGGGCTGAGCTTGGGGAGGATCAGTGCGATCACCGTGAGGACCACGAAGATCGCGGCCCCGGCGGTCAGCAGCACCGCGCGGGTGCGGCCGGGCCGGAAGGTGACGGGCAGGGTGGGCAGCTCGCTCTGGTCGTACTGTCCGGGCTGGTCGTGCTGGTCGCTCATGGCGCTGGTCTCCTGCCCGGTCAGAGGCGGCAGGCGTGGATGGCGGTGGTGAGGATGGCCCGCGCGCCGATCGCGTACAGGTCGTCCATGACGCGCTGGGCGTCCTTGGTCGGGACCATGGAACGGACGGCGACCCAGCCCTCGTTGTGCAGCGGCGAGATCGTCGGGGACTCCAGGCCCGGGGTGAGGGCGACGGCCTGCTCCAGGTGCTCGGCACGGCAGTCGTAGTCCATCATCACGTACGTGCGGGCGACCAGGACGCCCTGGAGGCGGCGCAGGAACTGCTGGACCTTCGGGTCGTCGGCGGCCGCGCCCCGGGGGCGGATGACGCACGCCTCGGACTTCATGATCGGCTCGCCGAAGACCTCCAGGCCCGCGTTGCGCAGCGAGGTGCCGGTCTCGACGACGTCGGCGATGGCCTCGGCGACGCCGAGCTCGATGGCGGTCTCGACGGCGCCGTCGAGGTGCACCACGTTCGCCTCGACGCCGCGCTCGGCGAGGAACTTGCCGACGATGCCCTCGTACGAGGTGGCGATCGTCTTCCCGGAGAGGTCGGCCAGGTCCTTGACGGCGCCGGGCCGCGAGGCGAAGCGGAAGGTGGAGCGGGCGAAGCCGAGCGGCAGGATCGCCTCGGCGTCGGCGTCCGAGTCGATCAGCAGGTCCTCGCCGGTGATGCCGATGTCGAGCTTGCCGGACGACACGTAGATCGCGATGTCCTTGGGGCGCAGGTAGAAGAACTCGACCTCGTTGTCCGGGTCGACGGTGACGAGTTCCTTGGACTCCTTGCGCTGGCGGTACCCGGCCTCATGGAGCATCGCCGACGCAGGTCCGGACAGTGAACCCTTGTTGGGGACGGCGATGCGCAGCATGAGGGCGAATTCCTTTGTACGGAGGGTGGGTTGGGCTTGCGGAGAAGTGTGGCCCTAGAGGTGGGCGTACACGTCGTCGAGGGAGATGCCGCGGGCGACCATCATCACCTGCACGTGGTACAGGAGCTGCGAGATCTCCTCGGCGGCGGCCTCCTTGCCCTCGTGCTCGGCGGCCATCCAGACCTCGGCGGCCTCTTCGACGACCTTCTTGCCGATGGCATGGACGCCCTTGTCGACCAGCTCGGCGGTGCGGGAGGTCGCGGGGTCGCCGTTGGCGGCCTTCTGCTGGAGCTCGACGAAGAGCTCCTCGAACGTCTTCTTGGACATGATGGTCCCTACTTTACGTGGCCGCCCGGCACCCCTCAGCGCCAGGGCTCGGAGACGGTGCGCAGCGTGGTCGCGGTGGCGACGGCGGCGGTGACCGCTTCGTGCCCCTTGTCCTCGCTCGACCCCTCGATGCCCGCGCGGTCCAGGGCCTGCTCCTCGGTGTCGCAGGTGAGCACGCCGAAGCCGACGGGGACGCCGGTGTCCACGGAGACCTGCGTGAGGCCCTGGGTGACGCCCTGGCACACGTACTCGAAGTGCGGGGTGCCGCCGCGGATGACGACGCCGAGCGCCACGATCGCGTCGTAGCCGCGGCCCGCGAGGACCTTGGCGACGACGGGCAGCTCGAAGCTGCCGGGCACGCGCAGGACGGTCGGCTCGTCGATGCCGAGCTCGTGCAGGGCGCGCAGGGCGCCGTCGACGAGGCCGTCCATGACCTTCTCGTGCCACTGCGCCGCGATGACCGCGACCCGCAGGTCGCCGCAGTTCTTGACGCTCAGTTCGGGTGCACCCTTGCCGCTCACGCGCTTCTCCTCGTCGTACGTGCGTAGGGAAAAATTCGAGGTCTTCCGGGGTGTTACTGGTTGCCGCAGGTGGATGTGGGGGCCGCGTCCAGCCAGGGCAGGTCGTGGCCCATCCGGTCGCGCTTGGTGCGCAGGTACCGGAGATTGTGCTCGCCCGCCTGGATCGGCATCGGCTCGCGGCCGGTCACCGCGATGTCGTGGCGCAGGAGGGCGTCGGTCTTCTCGGGGTTGTTGGTCATGAGGCGGACGCTGTGCACGCCGAGGTCCTGGAGGATCCGGGCGCCCGCTCCGTAGTCGCGGGCGTCGGCGGGCAGGCCGAGTTCGAGGTTGGCGTCCAGGGTGTCGCTGCCGCGCTCCTGGAGCTCGTACGCGCGCAGCTTGGAGACCAGGCCGATGCCGCGCCCCTCGTGGCCGCGGAGGTAGACCACGACGCCGCGGCCCGCGTCGGTGATGCGGCGCATCGACTCCTGGAGCTGGGGGCCGCAGTCGCAGCGCAGCGAGTGGAAGACGTCGCCGGTCAGGCACTCGGAGTGCAGCCGCACCAGGACGTCGGTGCCGTCGCCGAGGTCGCCGTGGACGAGGGCGACGTGCTCGACGCCGTCGACGGTGGAGCGGTAGCCGTACGCGGTGAACTCGCCGTACTCGGTGGGGAGCGTGACCTCGGCGGCGCGCCGGACGGTCGGCTCGGAGCTGCGGCGGTAGGCGATCAGGTCCTCGATGGAGATGACCGTCAGGCCGTGCTTGCGGGCGAAGGGGATCAGCTCGGGCAGGCGCAGCATGGTGCCGTCCTCGCCCGCGATCTCGACGATCGCCCCGGCCGGGCGCAGGCCCGCGAGCCGGGCCAGGTCGACGGCGGCCTCGGTGTGGCCGTCGCGCACCAGGACGCCGCCCTCCTTGGCGCGCAGCGGGAAGATGTGGCCGGGCCGCACGAAGTCGTCGGCGGCCGCCGTGCCGCCCGCCAGGAGCTGGAGCGTGGTGGCGCGGTCGGCGGCCGAGATGCCGGTGGTGACGCCGTGCGCGGCGGTCGCGTCGACGGAGACCGTGAACGCGGTGCGCATCGACTCGGTGTTGTGCTCGACCATCTGCGGGAGCTGGAGGCGGTCCAGCTCGTCGCCCTCCATGGGCGCGCAGATCAGGCCGCGGCACTCGCTCATCATGAAGGCAACGATCTCGGGCGTGGCCTTCTCGGCGGCGATGACGAGGTCGCCCTCGTTCTCCCGGTCCTCGTCGTCGACGACCACGACGGGCCGCCCGGCGGCGATGTCGCGGATGGCCTGCTCGACGGGGTCGAGGGAGAGGTCGGAGGTGTCCTCACCGTGGGCGGTGCGGTACCAGACGGGCTCCGACGTCTCCGTCGGTGCGAGGGGTGCCGTGGTCATGCCGGGGCTCCTTCCATGACGGGCCGGGCCGCCGCCGTGCGGGACCGCAGCCACCAGTCGCGCAGGCCCCACAGGACGAGCGCGAGGTAGATGACGTATACGAAGCCGGAGAAGGCGAGGCCGCTGTTGAACGCCAGCGGCACCCCGACCACGTCGACGAGGAGCCAGGCGAACCAGAACTCGACGAGCCCGCGGGCCTGGGCGACCATCGCGGCGAGCGTGCCGACGAAGATGTAGGCGTCCGGCCAGGGGTTCCAGGACAGGTCGGGCACGGCGGCGAAGAGGGCGCCGACGGCGAGGGTGCCGGCGGCGGTGCCCGCGACGAGGACGCCGCGCTCCTTCCAGGTGGCGAAGCGGATCGCGATGGACCCGTCCTGCGCCTGCTGCCGCCCGCGCGTCCACTGCCGCCAGCCCCACAACGCGACGCCGATGACGAGGAGTTGCTTGCCGACGCCGCCGGACAGGTGCGCCGCCCCGTACGCCGCGACGAGGATCACGCCGGACAGGAACTGGGCGGGCCAGGTCCATATGGAGCGCCGCCAGCCGAGCGCGAGGGCGAGCAGCCCGATGACGTTGCCGATCATGTCGGACCACATGATGTGCTGCCCGAAGGCCGTGAACGCCTCGGAGTTGAGCCAGTTCACTTGCTGCCCCTCTGGGTCTGGGAACGGTCGCCGAGGAGGCGCTCCACGTACTTGGCGATGACGTCGACCTCGAGGTTGACCGGGTCGCCGGGCTGCTTGAAGCCGAGCGTGGTCAGGGCGAGGGTGGTGGGGATGAGGCTGATGGTGAAGAAGTCGGGGCCCGCCTCGACGACCGTGAGGCTCACGCCGTCGACGGTGATGGAGCCCTTCTCCACGACGTAGCGGGCGAGTTCGGCGGGCAGCGAGACCTTGACGATCTCCCAGTTCTCGGACGGCTCGCGCGCGACGATGCTGCCCGTGCCGTCGACGTGCCCCTGCACGATGTGCCCGCCCAGGCGCGCGCCCACGGCGGTGGGCCGCTCCAGGTTGACCCTGGAGCCGACGTCGAGGGCGCCGAGGCTGGAACGCTTGAGCGTCTCGTCCATCACGTCCGCGGTGAACTCGTCGCCGTCGTGCTCGACGACGGTCAGACAGACTCCGTTGACGGCGATGGAGTCGCCGTGCCGGGCGCCCTCGGTGACGACGGGGCCGCGCAGCCGGAAGCGGGAGGCGTCGCCCAGCTTCTCGACGGCGGTGATCTCGCCCAGCTCTTCGACGATTCCGGTGAACACTTCAGTGCTCCTTCGCTGCGGGACGTGCGGGGACTGCGAGCTCTGCGGTGATCCGCAGATCGGGGCCGAGGCGGACGGTCTCGCTCATGTCGAGGCGCAACGCTTCGGCGATGGTCGTGATTCCGCCACCGGTGAGGGCGGCGGGCCCCGCGCCGAGCAGCGCGGGGGCGAGGTAGCAGATGACGCGGTCCACGACGCCCGCGGCGACGAAGGCCCCGGCGAGCGTGGGACCCCCTTCGAGGAGCACGGAACGCACGCCGCGTGCGTGCAGAGAGTCAAGCAGAGCCGTCATGTCCAACCCACCTGCTGCGCGCGGCAGTTGAACGCTGTCGACGCCCTCCGGAGGCCGTACGTCGGCGGCCACCGCGAGGAGGGTCGGGGCCGCGTCGTCGAGGACGCGGGCGCCCGGCTTCACGGCGGTGGCGTCGCTGTCGACGACGACGCGCAGTGGCTGGTTCGCCCCCTCGACGCCGCGCACCGCCAGGTGCGGGTCGTCGGTGCGGGCGGTGCCGGAGCCCACCACGACGGCGTCGCACTCGGCGCGCAGCCGGTGCACGTCGGCGCGGGACTCGGCGGAGGTGATCCAGCGGCTGGTGCCGTCGGCGGCGGCGGTGCGGCCGTCGAGGGTCGCGGCGTACTTCCAGGTGACGTGCGGGCGGCCGAGCCGCGCGGAGGTCAGCCAGGCGCGGTTGCCCGCCTCGGCCTCCGCCTCCAACAGCCCCGATTCCACCTCCACTTGAGCCGTACGCAGGGTCTGCGCGCCGCCCGTCGCGGTGGGGTTCGGGTCGCCGACCGCGTACACGACCCGGGCGATCCCGGCGTCGATGAGGGCCTGGGCGCAGGGGCCGGTGCGGCCGGTGTGGTTGCAGGGTTCGAGGGTGACGAAGGCGGTGGCGCCGCGGGCCTTGCCGCCCGCCGCGCGCAGGGCGTGCACCTCGGCGTGGGGTCCGCCCGCGCGCTGGTGGTAGCCCTCGCCGACGGTCTCCCCGGAGGCGTCGACGATGACGCACCCGACGACCGGGTTGGGGCTTGTGGAGCCGAGCCCGCGCGCGGCGAGTTCGATCGCGCGCCGCATGGCGGCTGCTTCGGCTGCGGTGGCCACCGGGTCCTCCTGCCTCTTCGGGCACGGACTCCGGGGCCTGTCGATGACGACAGAACGTACGGGCAACGGCACCGGGAGCGACGCCGATGAGAGCTCTCCCTGGGAATCCCAGGAATCAAGCCACTACGGCGACGCGCACCTATGTGCCCGCCCGCCGCGCACTGCCTCCCATCCGGACTTTCACCGTCGGTCCAGGAATTTCACCTGGTCAACCGGTCGCTGGAGGCGACCGGGTCGCGGACTGTAACCGCCGGTTCGGAATTACACCGACCCCGGAGTGCGCTGCTTCTGGTACGAGGCCAGTGTGCCACGCCTGATCGAAGGCGTGCCGGTCGATCCCTGTGGCCTGGCTCACAACGAGGTCCGGTGACCGGCGGGCGCGCGGTTTTGGGAGGCTTGCCGGGTGAGCAGCGCTGCGGCCACGGCCGACGAATTCGAGCCCCACCGCCCGCGCCTCTTCGGGCTCGCCTACCGGATGCTGGGCTCCGCCCAGGAGGCGGAGGACGCGGTCCAGGACGCCTATCTGCGCTTCAGCGGCGCCGAGCGCGCGGACATCGAACACGTCGGCGCCTGGCTCGCCAAGGTCACCACCAACCTCTGTCTGAACCGGCTGGCGTCGGCGCGTGCCCGCCGCGAGGAGTACGTGGGTCCCTGGCTGCCGGAGCCGGTGGTCACCTCGGGCGGGGCGCTCGGGCCGCTGGAGTCGGCGGAGCAGCGGGAGGCGGTGTCGATGGCGCTGCTCGTGCTCCTGGAGCGGCTCACCCCGGTGGAGCGGGCGGTGTACGTGCTGCGGGAGGCGTTCGCGTACAGCCATGGGGAGATCGCCGGGGTGCTGGACCTGAGCGAGGCCAACTGCCGTCAGCTGTACGGCAGGGCGGTGCGCCGGGTGGCCGGGGAGCGCCCGCGCTTCGAGGCCACGGAGGAGCGTCGTCGGCAGCTCGTGGAGTCGTTCGTGGCGGCGGCCCGCGAGGGGGATCTCGCGGGCCTGGAGCGGCTGCTCGCCGCCGACGCCGTGTGGTGGAGCGACGGGGGCGGCAAGGTCACCGCGGCCCGGCGCCCCCTCGTGGGCCGGGACCGGATCGCCCGCTTCCTGGTGGGCGGCTGGGAGAAGTACGCGACCGCGGTGGACCTGTCGTACGCGGAGGTCAACGGCGCTCCGGCGCTGGTCGGGCGGTTCGCGGGGGCGCTGGTGGGGCTCGCCGTCCTCGAGTGCGCGGGCGACGGGTCGCTCGTGGCCGTGCGGAACGTGGTCAACCCGGACAAGCTGAGGTTCGTGGGGCGGCAGCTCGCCGACGGCTGAGGGGGGATGTCACATTTCCGGGGGCTGATCATGTCCTGACTGGTGACGGACGTGTTCCCTCGCGTCCCGCACTGTGAAGGAGCCTTGAGATGACCACGATCCTGGTGACCGGCGGCACCGGAACCCTCGGCCGCCTCGTGACCGAGCGGCTGCGCCTCCAGGGGCACGAGGTGCGGGTGCTGAGCCGGCACGCGCAGCCGTACGCCGTGGACCTGCGCGAGGGCACGGGGCTCGACGCGGCGGTGGCGGGTGTCGACACGGTGGTGCACTGCGCGAGTTCGCCGCGCGGGGGCGACGAGCAGGCCGCGCGGAATCTGATCGCGGCGGCCCGCGAGGCGGGGGTGCCGCACCTGCTGTACATCTCGATCGTCGGCGTGGACCGGGTGCCGATGGGCTACTACCGGTCGAAGCTGGCCGTCGAGAAGCTGATCGAGGAGTCCGGGCTCGGCTGGACGGTGCTGCGCACGACCCAGTTCCACGATCTGGTCGCGACGGTGTTCGGTGCGCTCGCCAAGTCGCCGGTGCTGCTGTACCCGGCGGGCGTCAGCGACCAGCCCATCGCGGTGGCCGAAGTCGCCGACCGGCTCGCCGAGTTGGCGGTGGCGGCGCCGGCCGGGCGGGTCGCGGACCTGGGCGGCCCCGAGGTGCGGACGTTCCGCGAGCTGGCCCAGGCGTATCTGCGGGCGACGGGGCGGCGGCGGCCGCTGGTGCCGCTGCGCCTGGCGGGCGCGGCGTACCGGGGGTTCAGGGCGGGCGGCCACCTGACGCCCGAACGGGCCGTGGGCCAAGGGACGTTCGAGGAGTTCCTCGCCGAGCGGTTCGGCAGCAAGGCGGAGGCGACCCGGTGAGCACACCCGGCACCCACCCGCCCCGTGGCTCAACTCCCCGGTGACACCCGGCCGTTCAGGTACCGGGGGCCGAACAGCTCCTCCTGCGCGGCGTCCCGGGCGGTGAGCAGGGCGCCGCGCAGGACGGCGCCGCCGCCCAGGGCGGACGCCCGTATCCCGGTGCGCAGCGGCGACAGGGCGGCGACGCGCTCGGCGACCCGGTCGGCGAGGGCCGCGCCGCCCGCCCGGCCCACCGCGCCGCCGAGGACCACACAGCCCGGGTCGAGGAGCGCGGCCACGGCGGCCGCCCCGACGGCGACCCGGTCGGCGAGCGTGTCGAGGAACGCCCCGTACGCCTTCATGGCCGCGTCCCCTCCGGTCCCGGCATCGCCTTCCGCACCCTGTCCGGTGCCGGTCCCGGCATCCGCGGCGGCGGCATCCGCAGCAGCCGCGTCCCGCAGCAGGCCCGCGGCGTCCGCCCCCGCCGCGCCCGGCACGCCGTGCTCGGCCGCGAGGTCCCGTACGGCGGCGGCGCAGGTCAGCGAGTGGAAGCCGCCGTCGCAGCCGGTGGCCGAGGGCAGCCCGGCGGTGCCCGGCACCGGCAGGAAGCCGATCTCGCCCGCGCCGCCCGAGGCCCCGCGCCGCAGCACCCCGTCCAGGACGACGGCGGCGCCCACACCCTCGTCGAGCCAGAGCAGCACGAAGGTGTCCCGGTCGGCGGCGGCGCCGTCGCGCTGTTCGGCGCGGGCGGCGAGGTTGACCTCGTTCTCGACCAGCACGCGCGCGGGCAGCCGGTCCTGAAGGGCCGCGACGAGGCGGCGGTGCCAGGCGGGCAGCCCGGTGGAGTCGCGGAGTTCACCGCTCGCGGGGTCGATCAGGCCGGGCGCCCCGACGCCGACGCTGTGCAGCCGCGTGGCACCGCCCGCCCGCGCGGTGCGCTCGACGAGGGCGACGGCGCGCTCGACGGCGGGCCCGGTCGCCGCGTCGGAGGTGACCGGCAGGCTGTCCTCGGCGAGGACAGCGCCGAGCAGATCGGTGACGGCGACGGTCACGGAGTGGGTGCGCACATCGAGGGCGGCGAGGTGGGCGCGGTCGGCCACGATCCCGTAGAGCCGGGCGTTCGGCCCGCGCCGCCGGGCACCCGCCTCCCCCACGACGGCGATGATCCCGGCGCCCTGGAGCCGCTCCACGAGGTCGGCGACGGAGGGCCGGGAGAGACCGGTGAGCTCCTTCAACTGGCCGGCCGTCAGGGGGCCTTCCCGCTGCAGGTGGTCGAGGGCGAGCCGGTCGTTGATGGCCCGAGCGGTGCTCGGTGATGCGGGCATGCCGGGATCCTTCCACACGGCCCGGACGGGGCTCCGGGCCCTCCGCAACGGAAACCTCTTATTTATCAGGCAGGGTTCCTGATAGTTTACGGCGGCCGGTTTCGGATCCACCCTGGGGAGGGGCTCACCGCATGAGCGGAACAAGCGAAGTGGCCTACGACAGAAGGCAGTTGACGCGCGCCCGCTACGCCGTGGCGGCGGTCTTCTGCGTGCACGGCGCCGTGACCGGCTCCTTCGCGACCCGGGTGCCCTGGATCCAGGAGCACGCCGGTGTGAGCGCGGGACTGCTCGGCCTCGCCCTCGCCTTCCCCGCGATCGGCGCCTCCGTGGCGATGCCGCTCGCGGGCTGGATCAGCCACCGCTTCGGCGCCCGCACCGCGCTGCGCGGACTGCTCGCGCTCTGGACGCTCTCCCTCACGCTGCCGTCGCTCGCCCCGAACCTGGTCGCGCTCTGCGGCGTCCTGTTCGTGTACGGGGCGACGGCGGGGATGTCGGACGTGGCGATGAACGCCCTGGGCGTGGAGGTCGAGGCCCGGCTCAAGAAGTCGATCATGTCGGGGCTGCACGGCATGTGGAGCGTGGGCGCCCTGATCGGCTCGGCCGCCGGAACCGTCGCCGCCCATGTGGGCGCGGACGCGCGGCTGCACCACCTGTTCGCGGCCCTGGCCCTGACCGTGATCGGCCTGGCCGCCTGCCAGGGCGTGCTCGACCTGCGCAGCGCCCCCGAGGAGGAGGCGCCGCCGCGGTTCGCGCTGCCGCCCAAGTCGGCGCTCCTGATCGGCGCGGTCGGCTTCTGCGCGGTCTTCGCGGAGGGCGCGAGCCTGGACTGGTCGGCGGTGTACCTGCGGGACGTCCTTGACACCTCGGCCGGTCTCGCCGCGGCCTGCACCACCGGGTTCACGCTCACCATGGCGGTCGCCCGGCTCGCCGGGGACGCGGTGGTGGACCGGTTCGGCGCGGTGCGCACCGTGCGGACCGGCGGGGTGCTCGCGGCGCTCGGCGGCCTGCTCGTGGTGGTGGCGGGGCATCCGGCCGTGGCCATGGGCGGCTTCGCCCTGATAGGGCTCGGCATCGCGGTCGTGGTGCCGCTGGCCTTCGCGGCGGCCGGGCGCAGCGGGCCGAACCCGAGCCAGGCCATCGCGGGCGTCGCCACCATCACGTACACCTCCGGCCTGATCGCCCCCTCGGCGATCGGGACGCTCGCCGACGCCACCAGCCTGGTGGTCTCCTTCGGCCTGGTGACGGCGCTGGCCTGCGGGCTCGCGGCGTTCGCGGGCGTCCTGCGCACGGACGTGCGGCCCGCGGTCACCGGCACGGCCAAGGCCGGGGAGCGGGCGCTGTAGGGCGCCGCACGGCGTCGGGAACGGGGCCGGAAGGCCGGGTCCAACGGCCCGCCTTCCGGCGGGAAGCGCTCCTTACGCCGCATTAACATGGCGCTGATCATCACGGCCCGTGCGCTGCCCGGCGCCGCCCAGCGCACAGAAAACGGAACACCCCCATGGATCTCGGAGTCCGCTGGAGACTGCACGGCGACGGGCGGACCCCCGCCCCCGGCGCCGTCGTCCGCCCCGACGAGCGGCTCTCCTGGCCGCGCACCATCGGGCTCGGCGCCCAGCACGTGGTGGCCATGTTCGGGGCGTCTTTCGTGGCGCCCGTTCTGATGGGTCTCGACCCCAATCTCGCCATCATGATGTCCGGCGTCGCGACGGTCATCTTCCTGCTGGCCACGCGTGGGCGGGTGCCGAGCTACCTGGGCTGTTCCCTCTCCTTCGTGGGCGTCGCCGCCGTGATCCGCGCGCAGGGCGGCTCCAGCGCGACGGTCACCGGCGCGGTCTTCGTGGTCGGCATCGCGCTGTTCCTGGTGGGCGTCGCGGTGCAGAAGTTCGGGGCGCGGATCATCCACGCCGCGATGCCGCCGGTCGTCACCGGCGCCGTCGTCATGCTGATCGGCTTCAACCTCGCGCCGGTCACCGCGACGACGTACTGGCCGCAGGACCAGTGGACGGCGCTGTTCGTGATGCTGTTCACCGGATTGGCCGTGGTGTGCCTGCGCGGCTTCTGGTCCCGGGTGGCGATCTTCCTCGGACTGCTCTTCGGGTACGCCCTGTCCTGGGCCCTCGACTCGGTCTTCGGCAAGATCCACTCGGCGGACGGCTCGGGGAAGGTCGTCGACCACTGGCGGCTCGACCTGTCGGCCGTCGGCCATGCCGACTGGATCGGCCTGCCGTCCTTCCACGCGCCGAGCTTCGAGTGGTCGGCGATCCTCGTCGCGCTGCCCGTCGTGATCGCGCTGGTCGCCGAGAACGCCGGGCACGTCAAGGCGGTCGGCGAGATGACCGGCGACGACCTCGACGGCAAACTGGGCACCGCGATCTCCGCGGACGGCGCCGCCTCGATGCTCTCCACCGCGGTCGGCGGCCCGCCCAACACCACGTACTCGGAGAACATCGGCGTGATGGCCGCGACCCGCGTCTACTCGACGGCGGCGTACTGGGCGGCGGCGGGCTTCGCGCTCCTCTTCGGCCTGTGCCCCAAGTTCGGCGCGATCGTGGCCGCGATCCCCGGCGGCGTCCTCGGCGGCATCACCGTGATCCTCTACGGCATGATCGGCCTGCTCGGCGCGCAGATCTGGATCAACGCCAAGGTGGACCTGCGCAATCCGCTGAACCTGGTCCCGGCCGCCGCGGGCATCATCATCGGCGTCGGCAACGTCTCGCTGAAGTTCACCGACAACTTCCAGCTCAGCGGCATCGCGCTCGGCACGATCGTGGTCATCACCGGCTACCACGTGCTGCGCGCCTTCGCCCCGCCGCACCTCAAGTCCCAGGAACCGCTGCTCGACTCGGGCACATCGACGTACGACGCCGACTCCGATGCCGCCCCGGACGACGAGGCTCAGCCCCGCGCCAAGTCGTAGGCGTACTGCGGCGCGAACGTGCCCGGCTCCCCCGCGCAGCCGTCCGACTCCCCCGGCAGCTTGATCCACAGGTAGGCGTCGATCCGGGCCCGGCCTGTGCTGAGCGTGGGGGCCCGGCCGATCTTGCGGCCGTCCGGGTCGCACCACTCGCCGTCGGGCGGGGCGCCGTTGCCGTTGCGGCTCGTGTCGATGACCGCGCCGAGCGAGGCCGGGCCGCCCAGGGCCGCCAACACCCTGCGGGCGTACGCCACTTCGGCCTCCGTGCGGTGGAAGTTGGACACGTTCGTGAAGATGCCGTCGGAGGAGGCGGGCGAGGCCGCGCCCGCCTTCCGCAGCCGCTCCGCCTGGGCGGCCGTCGGGTGCCAGCCGGAGTGCCCGGCGTCGAAGTAGACCCGGGCCCGGGGATCGGCGGCCTTCAGCACCCGGCCCGCGCGGGCCGGCGAGGCGTACCGCTCCGCGCGCCCGGCCCGCGAGAGGCACTCGGTCCGGGCCAGGGCGTCGGGCTCCAGGATCACGATGACCTCGCCGGAGCCGAGCCCCGCCGCGAACCTCTCGATCCACGCGTCGTACGCCGCGAGGTCCGGCGCCCCGCCCCGCGACGCGCCCCCGCAGTCCCGGTCCGGTATCGCGTACGGCACGAGCACCGGGACCCGCCCCGAGGCCGCCGAGGTCACCGCGCGCACCCGGGCCGTGATGGTCCCGGGCCGGTGGTCCGTGAACCACACGGCGGCGGGCCGCGCGGCGATGCGGGACTCGACGAGCGGGCGGCGCGGGTCGCCGCGGTGGGCCCGCACCCAGTCCAGGACCTGGGAGTCGCCGTGCCGGTAGAGCCCCCCCCCGCAACGCCCCTCCTCCGCAACACCCTTTCCCGGCCGTCGATTTCCCGTGTTATCCCTCGTTATGGGGAATCGCCCGGTGCGCTGACACTCCGGCCAGCCTAGGACTGGGACGCTGCCCCCATGGCGCAGTTGGAACAGTTCACGGCCCCCGCGCGCGGCAGCGGAGGCGTCGACGCGGTGGTGGCGCGGATGCGTGCGATCGGCGACGACCTGCCGCCGCGCGACGGCCTGGCCGTCTTCAACCGGGTGTATCTGTCGGTCACGGAGGAGGTCGACCGGCACCTCGGCGCCGGCCGGTTCGCGGACGCCCGGGCCGCCACCACCCTGGATCTCCAGTTCGCCGTGCGCTACTTGGCGGCCGTGGACGCGGCGGCGGGCCCGGGCCGCCCGCCCGCCTGCTGGCGGCCCCTCTTCCAGTACCGGCGCCATCCCGGCGTACGCCCGCTGCAGTTCGCGCTCGCGGGCATCAACGCACACATCGGCCACGACCTGGCGCTGGCCGTCGTGGACACCTGCCGCACGCTCGGCTGCGAACCCGCCGCGGTGGAGGACGAGTTCGACCGCGTGGGCGACATCCTCGTATCGCTGGAGGAGCGGATCCGCGAAGAGCTGATGCCGGGCCCCGACCTGCTCCAGATCGCCGACCCGCTGACCCACCTGTTCGGCTCCTGGAGCCTGGAGCGGGCCCGCGACGGCGCCTGGGCGGCGGCC
Source organism: Streptomyces sp. NPDC059009 (assembly GCF_042740175.1). Taxonomy (NCBI): domain Bacteria; kingdom Bacillati; phylum Actinomycetota; class Actinomycetes; order Kitasatosporales; family Streptomycetaceae; genus Streptomyces; species Streptomyces sp. NPDC059009. Next base: position 42,406 of record NZ_JBHYJB010000049.1, read on the forward strand.
CGCGCCCTGTGGGCCCTGCGCGAACACCCGGGTCTGGCCGGGGAGTTCCGCGAGCGCCTGGACGGGGCGGTGGGACTGGTGAGCCGGATGCTGCTCACGCCGCTGCCGGACTGACCCGCCCGGCCACCGGACCGGCCGCGCACCCCACCCGGAACCTGCACCACCCCGGAACTCCCTTGCCCCTTCGGCACGTTGAACCCTCTTGAGCCCTCGACCGCGAAGGAGCACCTGGATGGCGACGCGACTCGGACTCGGCCTGCCCCAGATGAAGCAGTACACCCTCGGGCGCGACGTCCCCGAAGTGGCCCGCGCCGCCGAGGAGATCGGTTACGAGAGCCTGTGGGTCTTCGAGCGCGTCCTGTTCCCCGACCCGCCCACCCAGGGCCTGTACGGGATCGAGGGCCTGCCCTGGCCCGATCAGTACCGCTCGGTGGCCGACCCCCTGGTGACGCTCACGCTCGCCGCGGCGGTCACGGAGCGCGCCCGGCTCGGCACCAGCGTGCTGGTGGCGCCGCTGCACGTCCCCTTCCAACTCGCGCGCTCGCTCGCCACGTTGGACGCGGCCAGCGGCGGCCGGGTCGTCGCGGGCCTGGGCACGGGCTGGTCCCTGGACGAGTACGCGGCGGCGTCCATCGCCCCCTTCGAGCGGCGCGGCCAGGTCCTGGACGAGCTGATCGACGTCTGCCACGCGGTCTGGGGCCCGGACCCGGTGACGTACGAGGGCGGACTCACCACGATCGCGTCCGCCGAGGTCGGCCCCAAGCCCGCCCGGCCCATCCCCGTCCTGCTCCCCGCCCACAGCCCGAAGGCGGCCCGGCGCCTCGTCGACCGGGCGGACGGCTGGATGCCGGCCGCCCAGGGCGCGGAGGCGCTCGCCAAGTCCTGGCGGGACCTGCAGAACCTGGCCTCCGAGCGGAGCCGCGAGGCACCGATCCAGAGCGTGCTGCGGGTCAACACCCTGTACACGCGCACCCCGTTCGAGGGTGCGGACCGCCGCCCCTTCCAGGGGAGCGTCGCGCAGATCGTGGAGGATCTGGTGGCGCATGCGGAGGTGGGCCTGGAGGAGATGCTGCTGGATCTCCAGGGCGGGGTCCGGGACGCGGAGGAGTTGAAGGACCTGGCGGCCGAGGTGTACGCGGAGGCGAGGTCCGCCGGGGTGTGAGAGGTCACGCCCCGCCCGCCCCCGCGCGACGCAAGGGCCTCAGTCCTCCGGAAGCTCCACCGGCGCGATCTCGTCGAACACATCGCCCGGTCCCGGATTCACCGGATCCGTCGCCCCGCCGAGCTGGTGCATGACCCCCCACACCGCGTTCAGCGCCGTCTGCACCGCGCCCTCGGCCCACCCGGCCGTCCAGGAGATGTCGTCGCCCGCGAGGAACAGCCCCCGCTTGTCCGCCGGCAGCCGGTCCTGCATGAAGTGCGTGAACAGGCGCCGCTGGTAGCGGTAGTGGCCCGGCAGGTTCGCCTTGAACGCGCCCATGAAGTAGGGCTCGTTCTCCCAGGAGACGGTCACCGGGTTGCCGATGATGTGCTTGCGGATGTCGACCTTGGGATAGATCTCGCCGAGCGACTTGAGCATGACCTCCATGCGCTCGTTCGCCGACAGCGGCAGCCACTTCAGGCTGTCGTCGCACCAGGTGTAGGAGAGGCAGATGACGGCGGGCTTGTCCGGGCCGTCGTCCAGGAGGTACGTGCCGCGCGTCATGCGGTCGGTGAGCGTCATCGACATGACGTCCCGGCCGGTGTCCTCGTCCTTGTCCAGCCAGAAGGGACGGTCCACCGGCACGAAGAGCTTCGAGCTCTCCATGTAGTGGGTGCGCTCCATCGCCGTCCAGTGGTCGATGGGGAAGAGCGAGTCGTCGCAGTCGACCTTGCTGAGCAGCATCCAGGACTGGCCCGTGAAGATCGCCGCCGGGAAGGTGCGGATGTCGCCGGAGGCGTCCGTCACGGTGATGCGGTTGCCCGCCGTGCGGTGCAGCCGGGTCACGGCGGGACGGGGCTCGCCGGACGCGTGCAGGGACTTCAGCGAGGTGCCGAGGTCCCAGTGCACGATCTTCTGCGGCTCGCGCTCCCACAGGCGCAGCGGCAGCTGCTGGCTGCCGCCGACGATGCCGCGGTGGTGGTCGTCGGCCTCGGTGTAGACGACGCGCAGGATCTCCAGGATGGAGTTGGGGAAGTCGGTGTCCCAGCCGCCGGTGCCGAAGCCGACCTGGCCGAATATCTCGCGGTGGCGGAAGGACTTGAACGCCTCGGAGGCGCACAGGAAGCCGTAGAAGGTCTGGTTGTCGAGCTGCTCGACGAGGCGCGACCAGATCTCCCGGATCTTCGGCACGTCGCGCTCGCGCAGCGCGCGGTTCATCTCGGCGAAGTCCGCGCCCTCCTCCAGGCAGGCGTTCCACGCGTTCATGACGTCGCGGTAGACCTGCGGGAGATCGTCGACCGAGGTGGCGTAGTGCGACTCGCCCTTGAGGTCCACGACCGTCGAAGGGGTCGACTCCGCAAGGGGGTTGGGGAACGGCTTGGTCTCAAGCCCCACCAGGTCGATGTAGTACTGCAGGGCCGTCGAGGACGGCGGGAAGCGCATCGCGCCCATCTCGGCGGTGAGCGCCGGATCGCAGCCCTCGAAGCCGACGGTGCGCAGCCGGCCGCCGATCTGGTCCGCCTCGTAGACGACGGGCTTGAGGCCCATCTTCATGAGCTCGTACGCCGCGACGATGCCGGAGAGGCCACCGCCGATGACGGCCACTTCCGTGCCGTGCCCGGTCGCGGGTATCCGGCCCAGGCCCGCGGCGTGGTGGAGATAGTCGTCGTACGCGTAGGGGAAGTCCGGGCCGAACATCGTGATGGGCGGCTGGCCGTCGTCGTGATGCTGGGCGGCGTTGGGCACCGTGGACGTCATGGGGTACGGACTCCTTGCGGGAAAGCGGGGCGAGGCAGGGGCAGCGGGGTGGGCGGGGCGAGGGCCGTGGCTCAGGTGAGGGACCCGTACAGGCCGGGCCTGCGGTCGCGCAGATACGGGTTGGCCTCGCGGGAGGCGGCGAGGAAGTCGGGGTCGGCGTCGGCGACGACCAGCTCCTCCCCCCGGCCCGCGCGGGCGCGGGCGATCCCGTCGGGACCGGCGAGCGTGGAGAGCCCGACGAACTCGAACTCGCCCTCCGGACCGACCCGGTTGACGTAGGCCACGTACAGCTGACTCTCGAAGGCGCGCACCGGGACGACGGACTCGGCGACGAACTGGAACGGGTGCATCTGGGCGGTGGGCACCAGGAGCAGATCGGTGCCCGCGAGGGCGTGCGCCCGGACGTTCTCGGGGAACTCCACGTCGTAGCAGATCATCAGCCCGACCCGGAGGCCGCCCAACTCCGCCTGGACCACGGGCTGTTCACCCGGCGTGAACCAGCCCTGCTCGAAGTCTCCGAAGAGATGGGTCTTACGGTAGTTCGCCACACGCGCACCGTCTGCACCGATCAACTGCGCGGAGTTGAAGAGCACGTCGCCGTCGCGCTCCGGATAGCCGTAGGCGACCGCGATCCCGTGGCGCACGGCGATCTCGGCCACCCGCGTCGCGGAGGGGCCGTCGGCGGGCTCGGCGAGGCGCGGCACGTCCTCGCCGATCGCGTACCCGGTCAGGAACATCTCCGGCGCGACGAGCAGCCCGGCCCCCGTGGCGGCGGCCCGGGCGGCGGCCTCGTCGAGCACCTTCAGATTGGCGGCGACGGATCCGGGACGGCCGGAGCTCTGGAGCAGGGCGGTGCGCAGCGGCGGCATGACGGACCTCGGGCAGGAGTGGGTGGAGGGGTCGGATAGACGGTACGTTCGCCGCCCTTGTCCGGACAAGATTGGTCCGTTGTGGGCAAGTGCTCGATCTGTTGCGCCTGGGGTGCAGGGCACGGCGATTCGTTGCGCGCCCTCCGGTTCCGCTCGTCCCGCAGGGGCGCCCTTTCCTCCCCCGCGCGGCGGAAGTGGGGTCCCTCCCCTGGGCCGACGTGCCGGGGCCCCGTTCCGGGAGATCGTGATCTCGCCCGGAAGGACCGGGTGCAGGGCCTCGCAGAGGAGGGCTCCCGTGAGCCGCACCGTCTTCACCCCCACCACCGTCCGTGTCGTCGCCGTCGGCGCCGCGATCCTGGCCCTCGCGGGGGTGGCGGGCGTGGCCGTCGCCTCGGACGACGAGAGCCCCCGCCCGGCGGTCACGGCGGCCACCGGCAAGCCCCATGGAACGGCCGCGGACAAGCCCCGCGAGGCGGCCGCGCTCACCGGCTCGGCGAAGCTGTTCCGCAAGACCACGGAGGACGTGACGTTCACGTTCGACGCGCACCTGGCAGCAAAGAACAACACCCGTCCCGACAAGGCGACCGGCACCTTCAGGTTCGTGCACCTGGAGAAGCCGGGCGGCAAGGGCGGCTGGGCGAAGGGCCGCATCGACTGCCTGGTGACGGGCGGCAAGGTGGCGACGGCGACCGGGATCATCACCGGGACCAACATCAAGGAGATGAAGGGCAGCCGCGTCGGCTTCAGCGTCAACGACCGGGGCGCCCACGACCGGCTCGGCTACAGCTGGGCGGCGACGGGCGGCCCCGACGGCACCAAGAAGCTGACCAAGTGCAACAGCGCGGCGCCCTTCGAGCGGGTCAAGCAGGGCACCGGCGACTTCCACGTGCTGCCGTGGCAGGTCCCGTACCCGACGAACTGACCCGCACCGGATCGACCGGGCCGGGGGCCGCCCCGACGGGGGTGGGGCGGCCCCTACGCCGGGGAGCCGGAGGTGTACCGCCGCAGCAGCGGCGACAGCACGAGCACCGACTTCGTCCGCTCCACGAACGGCTCCCCGGCGATCCGCTCCAGGACCCGCTCGAAGTGGCGCATGTCGGAGGCGAAGACCTGGACGACCGCGTCCGCCTCACCGGTGACGGTGGAGGCGGCCGCGACCTCCTGGTAGCGCTCCAGGCCCTTCTGGATGGCCTCGGGCGAGGTGTTGCGGCGGCAGTAGATCTCGATGAACCCCTCGGTCTCCCAGCCGAGCGCGGCCGGGTCGACGCGGACCGTGAACCCGGTGATGGCGCCGGTGGCCCGCAGCCGGTCCACGCGCCGCTTCACGGCGGGCGCGGACAGGCCGACGAGCTGCCCGATGTCGGCGTAGGAGCGGCGGGCGTCCTCGGCGAGGGCGTGCACGATGCGTTCGTCGAGTTCGTTCAGCACAGGGGGTCGATCACTTCTCTGCGGTGCGGCGCGCCGCTGCGGGGCGGCGCGCCACGGTCACTTCTCCACGGAGACGGGCCCGGTCGGCTCGGTCTCCAGACGGGAGCGGCGCATCCCGTACACGAAGTAGATCACGAGGCCGACGGCCATCCAGCCGATGAACCACTGCCAGGTCACCATCGGCAGGTTCCACATCAGATAGCCGCAGCTCGCGAAGCCGAGGAGCGGGATGAGCCAGCCGAGCGGCACCCGGAAGGTGCGGTTCATGTCGGGGCGCCGGTGGCGCAGCACCACGACGGCGATGTTGACCAGGGCGAAGGCGAAGAGCGTGCCGATGCTGGTGGCGTTGGCGAGCTCGCCGAGCGGAACGGCGGCGGCGAGCACGCCGCAGAACAGCGAGACGATCAGGGTGTTCGCGACCGGGGTTCCGGTGCGGGGGCTGACCTTGGCGAAGACCTTGGGGACCAGGCCGTCGCGGGACATCGCGAACAGGATGCGGGTCTGGCCGTAGAGCACGGTCAGGACGACGCTCGCGATGGCGACGACGGCGCAGGCGGCGAGCACGGTGGCCCAGAGCGACTGGCCGGTGACGTCCTTCATGATCCCGGCGAGCGCGGCCTCGGAGCCCTCGAAGTCCTTCCAGGGGCGGGCGCCGACGGCGACGACCGCGACCAGGACGTAGAGCGCGGTGACGATGACCAGCGAGAGCATGATCGCGCGGGGCAGGTCGCGCTGCGGGTTCTTGGCCTCCTCGCCCGCGGTGGAGGCGGCGTCGAAGCCGATGTAGGAGAAGAAGAGCGACGAGGCGGCGGCGCTGACGCCCGCCGTGCCGAGCGGCATGAAGTTCTCGTAGTTGCCGGACTTGAAGCCCTGGAAGCCGATCACGCAGAAGAGCACGAGTGCCGCGATCTTCACGCACACCATGATCGTGTTGGCGCGTGCCGACTCCCGGGCGCCGCCGAGCAGCAGGAACATCGCGAGCACGACCACGATCAGCGCGGGCAGGTTGAAGTACCCGCCGTCACCGGGCGGCGCGGCGATCGCGTCGGGGATGGTGACGCCGATGGTGCCGTCGAGGAACTCGTTGAGGTACTGCCCCCAGCCGACGGCGACGGCCGCGACCGAGACGCCGTACTCGAGGATCAGACACCAGCCGCAGACCCAGGCGATGAACTCACCGAGTGTTGCGTACGCATACGAGTACGAGGAGCCGGCGACCGGGATGGTGCCCGCGAGCTCGGCGTACGAGAGCGCGGAGAAGAGCGCCGTGAGGCCGGCGATCACGAAGGAGAGCGTGACGGCGGGTCCGGCCTTGGGGACGGCCTCGCCGAGCACCACGAAGATGCCGGTGCCGAGGGTGGCACCGATGCTGATCATGGTGAGCTGCCACATGCCGAGCGAGCGGCGCAGCGAGCCGCCCTCGCCCTGGCCGCCCTCCGCGACCAGGCGTTCCACCGGCTTGCGGCGCATCAGTCGGAGGCCGAGGCCGGGGGCAGAGGGTCCACCGGAACTGCTGGGTTGCGGTGGTGCGCCGTGGTCGAGCACGCGCTGGCTCCTTCATCGCTGCCGGTCAGGGCGGCGCGGACCGATGGCAGCCCGGCCAGAAGGGGGACCACCGAGCAGGCAGTCCGCCACGCCAGTTACAGCGGGCACTCTACGAGTTTTCGCTTCACGGGCGTAATGCAGCAACCTTGCGTGCTTGCGCATGATCGTTGCGTACATCCCGTTCCGGCGTGTCTTCATTGCGCCGCCCGTTTCGTCCGTTGCGTTTGCCCGTTTCGCGCCGTGACCTCGGCCACGCTGTTGACTCTTCGTCAGATCTGCCTCATCGTGCACGCCGACCGGCACCATCCGCCGCCGCCCCAGGCGAACAGGAGCCCCGGCATGGACCTCGACGTCCTGTACGAGATCGACGTACCGAAGCCCTGGAACGCCCCGCATCCACACGGCCAGCGCGCCGCCGAGCAGCGCGCCTACCGCGAGGCCGTCGAGCAGATCCGCCTCGCGGACCGGATGGGCTTCCGCACCCTGTGGGCGGTGGAGCACCACTTCCGCGAGGGCCGCTCGCACTGCCCGGCGCCCGAGGTGCTGCTCGGCCACCTCGCGGCCCTCACCGAGCGCATCCGGCTCGGCTTCGGCGTGACCCTCACCCCCTTCGGCTTCACGCCGCCGCAGCGGATCGCGGAGAAAGTGGCGACGGTGGACGTCCTCTCCGGCGGCCGCGTGGAATGGGGCACGGGACGTTCGACTCCCATGGAACAGACGGCCTTCGGCGTCGACCGCGAGCAGTCGCGGGCGGACTGGCGGGAGGCGATCGAGATCGTCACGGGGATGTGGCGCGAGGAGTACTTCGCGTACGAGTCGGAGCGCTTCTCCTTCCCCCGCCGCATGGTCACCCCGAAGCCGGTGCAGGACCCGCACCCGCCCTGCTGGATGGCGGCCACCTCGCCCGGCTCGGCGGAGGTGGCGGGCGCGGCCGGGCTCGGCCTGCTCTCCTTCTCGATCATGCAGCCCCTGGAGACGATGGCCCGGCAGGTCGCGGCCTACCGCGAGGCCGCCCGCGCCCCGGAGCCGATCACGGGGGTCACGACGGACCGCGTCAGCGCGTACACCCTCGTCCACGCGACGGACCGGCCCTCGCGCCGGGTCTGGGACTCGGTCGCCTGGTGGTACCGCAACCTCGCGCAGTTCACCCTCGACTGGGAGCTGCCGCACCTGCCGCCCGAGGACCGCGAGCGCGCCTTCCCGCTCCTCTCCCCCATCCTCCAAGGCGACGTCCCCGTACGGGAGTTCAACGACGGCGGCATGATCCTCATCGGCGACGCGGCCACCATCGTGCGCAAGGCGAAGCACTACGCCGACCTCGGGGTGGACCAGCTGATCTGCTACGTCCAGTGGGGCTACCTGGAGCACCAGGAGATCCTGCGCACCATTGAGATCCTCGGCAAGGAAGTCATCCCGGAGCTGGCGGCGTACCGCCCGATCGGCACCCGGCCATGACGGGCGACCCGACCGCCGACGCCGCCGTCGGCGAGCCGCTGGACACCACGCTCGTGCCCGACTACGCGGCCCGCCACCGCCTGGACGGCCGCGGCTTCGTGCTGCTCGGCGCGGGCAACGGCATCGGACGGCAGACCGCGCACGCGCTCACCGCGGCGGGCGCGCGGGTCCTGTGTGTGGACCTGGACGAGGGGCGCGCGGCGGCGGTCGCGGCGGAGACGGGCGGGATCCCGTACGTGGCGGACGTGACGGACCGCGCGGCGGTGCGCGAGCTGTTCGCCCACGCCCGCAAGGAGTTCGCGGACCTCGGCGGCGTGGGCGGGGTCGTCGACATCGTCGGCATGGCGCGGTACGCGGGCCTGGACGAGCTCGACGACGCCGCCTGGGACTGGCACTTCGACATCGTCCTGCGGCACGCCTGGCACGCGGTGCGCCACGGCGGCGCGGCCCTCGCCGAGCGCGGCGGCGGCCCGCTGGTCTTCGTCGCCTCGGTCTCCGGCCTCACCGCGGCGACGCTGCACGCGGCGTACGGGGCGGCCAAGGCGGGCCTGATCTCCCTCGTGCGCACGGCGGCGGTGGAGTACGGGCCGCGCGGGGTGCGGGTCAACGCGGTGGCCCCCGGCGTCGTCTGGACCCCGCGCGTGGCGGGCCTCCTGGGTCCGGAGGGCCGCGCCCGCAACGCCGAGAACGCCCCGCTCGCCCGCGTCGCCGAACCCGCCGACATCGCCTCGGCCCTGCTCTTCTTCGCCTCGCCCCTGTCCGCGTACGTCACCGGGCAGACCCTGGTGGTGGACGGCGGGGTCGGCGTGAAGTTCCCGTACCCGACCATCGGGCGGCCGTGATGCGGGAGTTGGGGGAGTTCGTACGTGGCGCGCCCTGGTGGTCCGACGACGGCCGCCCGCTGCGCGCGGACCCGGCGGAGCGCGAGCTGCTGCCCGGGGACACCTGGGAGCGGGCGACGGTCCCGGCGGGGGTCCGGCTCGCGTTCGCGGCACGCGGCGTACGGGAGGTGGAGATCGCGTACGAGGGGAGGGAGCCCTGGGAGACGGACGGCTACCGCGACGTGCCCCCGGTCTTCACGCTGCTGTCCGGCGACGCGGTGGCGGGCGAGACCCCCGCAGCCCCCGGCACCCACGTGGCCCGCCTCGAACTCCCCCACCCCGAGGGCGAGTTCACGCTCCATCTGCCCGAGGCGCTGCGCCCCGCGCTACGGGAGGTACGCCCGGTCGGCGGCGGCACCCTGACGCCCGCCCCGCCGCGCCCCCGCTGGCTGGTCTACGGCGACTCGATCACGGAGGGCTGGTCGGCGTCCCGCCCGCACCTGGCCTGGCCCGCCCTGGCCGGGCGCGCTCTCGGCCTCGACACCGTGAACCTCGGCTACGCGGGGGCCGCCCGGGGCGAGCTGGCCTCGGCCCGCCAGCTCGGCTCGCTGAGGGGCGACTTCATCACGCTGGCCTTCGGCACCAACTGCTGGTCGCGGACGCCGAGTTCGGCGCCGCTCCTGTACGAGACGACGCGGGCGTTCCTGACCCTCGTGCGCCAGGGAAACCCGCACGCGCCGGTCCTGGTGGTCTCCCCGGTCGTGCGCCCGGAGGCCGAGGTGACGCCGAACGAGCTCGGCGCGACCTTGGGGGACCTGAGAGCGGCGGTGGAACGGGCGGCACGGGACGCGGACGTCCCCGTACTGCCCGGCGCGGAACTCGTGCGCGCCGACCAGCTCGTGGACGGCGTGCACCCGTCCGACGCAGGCCACGCCGCCCTCGCCGCGGCGGTGACGGCCACGGCGAGGGAGGCGGGCTGGACGGGTTAGCTCCAGCTGGCGTGCAGCGGCTTGCCCTCGGCGTAGCCCGCGGCGCTCTGGATGCCGACGGTCGCCTTCTCCGCGAACTCCTCCAGGGAGGCCGCGCCCGCGTACGTGCAGGAGGAGCGGACGCCCGCGATGATCGAGTCGATCAGGTCCTCGACGCCCGGGCGGGCCGTGTCGAGGAACATGCGGGAGGTCGAGATGCCCTCCTCGAAGAGCGCCTTGCGGGCGCGGTCGTACGCCGACTCGTCGGACGTGCGGTTGCGCACGGCACGCGCCGAGGCCATGCCGAACGACTCCTTGTACGGACGGCCGTTGGCGTCGTGCTGGAGGTCGCCCGGGGACTCGTAGGTGCCCGCGAACCAGGAGCCGATCATCACGTTCGACGCACCGGCGGCCAGCGCCATGGCGACGTCGCGCGGGTGGCGGACACCGCCGTCGGCCCAGACGTGCTTGCCGAACTTCTTGGCCTCGGCGGCGCACTCCAGGACGGCGGAGAACTGCGGGCGCCCGACGCCGGTCATCATGCGGGTCGTGCACATCGCACCCGGGCCGACGCCGACCTTGATGATGTCGGCACCGGCCTCGATCAGGTCGCGCACGCCCTCGGCGGCGACGATGTTGCCCGCGACGATCGGGACCTGCGGGTCGAGGGCGCGCACGGCCTTGACCGCGGCGATCATCGACTCTTGGTGGCCGTGCGCGGTGTCCACGACGAGCGTGTCGACGCCCGCGTCGAGCAGCTGCTTGGCCTTGCCCGCCACGTCGCCGTTGATGCCGACGGCGGCGGCGATGCGCAGCTTGCCGTTCACGTCCACGGCCGGGGTGTAGAGCGTCGCGCGCAGGGCGCCCGTGCGGGTGAGGATGCCCGCGAGGCGGCCGTCCTTGTCCACGGCGGGGGCGTAGCGGCGGTTGGCGCCGTCGAGCTTGTTGAAGGCGTCGCGCGGGTCGATGTCCGCGTCCAGCAGCACCAGGTCCTTGGACATGACCTCGGAGAGCTGCGTGAAGCGGTCGACGCCGGAGAGGTCCGCGTCGGTGACGACACCGATCGGCTTCTGGTCGCCGTCGACGACCACACCGGCGTTGTGGGCGCGCTTGGGCAGCAGGGCGAGCGCGTCCGCGACGGTCTGGGTCGGGGCCAGGACGATCGGGGTGTCCAGGACGTGGTGGCGCGTCTTGACCCAGGAGATGACCTCGGTGACGACCTCGATCGGGATGTCCTGGGGGATGACGACGAGGCCGCCGCGGCGGGCGACGGTCTCGGCCATGCGGCGCCCGGCGATCGCGGTCATGTTGGCGACGACCAGCGGGATCGTCGTGCCGGTGCCGTCGGGGGCGGAGAGGTCCACGCCCTGTCGGGAGCCGACGGCCGAACGCCTCGGCACCATGAAGACGTCGTCGTACGTCAGGTCGTACGCAGGCTGAATGTCATTGAGGAAGCGCACGTGCTGCTCATCCCAGTCGATCAGAGGTGGCCCCCGAACAGGACAGCCGGGGGAAAAGCACGTACTTCAGTGTCCCATGCCCGCGAGAATGCGCCGCCCGGGACGATCGCCCAGGCGGGGGCCGAAAGCCCTGGTCCGATCCTCCAAGAGGGACCCCGCCCGGTGATCGTCCGTGGCCGTCACGCCACCGTGCGTGGCCACCAGTCCAGGACCGGGTCGAGCGACTTCAGGAACGCCTCCGCAGGCGCCCGGCGCAGCGCGAGGTTCCGCAGCCCGGCGGCGAGGGGGTCCCGCCACTGCGCGACCTGCCCGATGCGCCGCGCCCGCGCGGAGATCATCTGGACCCGGGGGCGGCGGATCCGGTCGTACGCGGTGAGGGCGCCCTCCACGGACCCGCCCCGGGCGAGTGCGTCGGCGAGCTCGACGGCGTCCTCCAGGGCCTGACAGGCGCCCTGGCCGAGGTTGGGCGTCATGGCGTGGGCGGCGTCGCCGAGCAGCGCGGCCCGGCCGGTGACGAAGGTGGGCAGGGGCGGCAGCTCGTAGATGCCGTGGTGCAGCAGGGCGCCGGGCTCGACGGCGGCGAGCAGGTCGGGGACCGGCGCGTGCCAGCTCCCGAAGCGGCGCCGCAGCAGGGCCAGGGCGCGGTCGGCCGGGATCCGCTCGGCGAGGCCCTCGGGGGCGGTCAGGACGGCGAAGGCGTACACCCGGCCGTCCGGCAGCGGCGCGTACCCGAAGCGCTCGCCGCGCCCCCAGGACTCGGCGCCCTCGGTCACCGGCACCGGCTCGGTCACCATGCGCCAGGTCGTGTAGCCCGCGTACCGGGCCGTGGGCGCGTTAGGCCACAGGGAGCTGCGGACCCGGCTGCCGATGCCGTCCGCGCCGACCACGAGGTCGGCGCGGGTCTCGGTGCCGGAGTGCCGGACGGTCCCGTCCGCCCGCACGGACTCCACGGTCACGCCGGGACGCAGGTCCTCGGCGGGCACGGCGGCGCGCAGGGTGTCGAGGAGGTCGGCGCGGTGCACCATCGTCACCTCGCCGTGGCGGCGGGCCAGTTCGCCGGTGTCGGTGCGTGAGAGCCAGCGCCCGGAGCGGTCGCGGATGCCCGCCGAGGCGTCGGTCAGGGCGAGTTCACGCACCCGGTCGCCGAGCCCGAGGGCGTCCAGGGCGCGCAGCGCGTTCGGCCACAGGGACAGTCCCGCGCCCAACTCCCTGAAGTCCGGGCGCCGTTCGAGCACCTGGACCCGCCACCCGGCGCGCCGCAGCGCCACCGCCGTGGCGAGCCCTCCGATGCCGCCGCCCACCACGATCGCCGAACGTCCGCCCACCGTGATCCCTCCCCTTCGGTCCCCCGCGCACGCGGTGCGTGCGCGCCCCTCATTAGAGCGTGCCGCCGGGCCGGACCACGAGGCAGGGCAGGACAGTTGGGGCTACGACTCCAGGGCGAGCACGACATCGAGCGGCACGGCCCCGGCAACGTCACCTTCGCCGTCACCTTCGCCATCCCCCGCGGCGTCCCGCCAGTGCGCCACCGCGTCGGTGAGCACCTCGCGGGCGATCTCCCACTCCTGGGGCGCCGCATCCGCGTACTCCTGCCAGCCGCTCACCACGATCAGGCGCCCGCGCGCGGGCGGGGCCCAGGAGAGGTCCGTGAGGCAGTCGGCGAGCGCGTCCCAGTTGCGGCCGAACCAGTCGGGCAGGGCGAGGTCGCGGGCGCACCGCGCCATGAAGGCGGCCTTGTCGCGCACCCTCGCGAGGTCCAGGGCGTAGGTGGTCCAGCCCCCCGCGCGCACCACCGTGAGCAGCGCCGCGTGCTGGTCGGACGTCGTCATCTCAGGACCGCCTTGAAGGACGCGTAGTGATCGCTGGTGTAGTAGGTCTCGCCCCCGTCACCGGTGACGATCCGCCGTGCGCCCCGGTCCCGTTCGCCGGGGGTGCGCACCGTGTACTCGCGGTAGTAACCGCGCTTCTCCCGGGGCAGCACCCGCTCATAGTTCCCGAAGACGGTGCCGTCCTTGGCGTGCGGGAACGGCCCGCCCTTGTCGATGCGGCGCAGCGTCTCGAGGGCCTCGCCGGGCAACTGGCCGGCCTGGACGGTGGCCATGCCGTGCGGCACCCAGGAGGGCGTCGCCGCGGCCCGCGACGAGGGCGAGCTGCCGCCCGAGGACGACGAGCAGCCCACGAGCGCAACACAGCAGAGGAACAGGGCCGCGAGAGCACGGGGCACGAACCGGGACAACATGGCCCCGATGCTGCCACAGCACCCCACCAGGGGCGCGAGGAACTGCGCACCCAGCCCCCACCGACCCGCAGGCACGCAACTACAGTCCGGAGCACCCCGTCAGGGGCGCGGGGAACTGCGCGAACACCCCCCACCGACCCGCAGGCACACGACTACAGTCCGGGACACCCCACCAGGGGCGCGGGGAACTGCGCGAACACCCCCCACCGACCCGCAGCGGCTCAGCTGCCGTCCGGATCCGCCCGGTTCAGCGCGGGCCGAGGCGGCGGCCCGGCCACCAAGAGCTGGTCGGCGGCGGCCGTGTCCGTGACCAGGCTGGTCACAAGCCCGGACCGCAGCACCGCATCGATGGCCGCGGCCTTGCGCTGCCCGCCCGCGATGGCGACCACCTCAGGAATCCGTCGGAGCCGATCGGCTTCGACGGTGATGCACCGCTCTCCCAGGTCCCGCCCGACCCGACGCCCCTCGGCGTCGAACAGATGGGCAGACATCTCCGCGGCCACGCCCAGCGAGGCGTAGTGCGCACGCTCCTCGTCGCTGAGCATGTCGTGGACGGTCGAGATGCCGGGCTCCCAGGAGCCGATCGACACACAGGCCACGGTGACCTTGTCGAAGTACTCGAAGGCCCGCGCGATCCCCGTCTGGTTGCGCAGCGCCGCCGCCGTCGCCGGGTCGGGCAGCAGCATCGGCGCGTAGATGGGGTGCGCCTCGCCGCCGGAGACCTGGGCGGCGCGCCGGACGGCCTCGACGGAGCCGCGCTCGGCGGTGCCCGCGTCGTACACGCCGGTCAGCTGCACGACCGTGCACGGCGGCAGCGCCTCCAGGGCCGCCGCCATGTGGATGGTCGAGCGGCCCCAGGCGAGGCCGAGGACATCGCCCTCGTTCACCAGCTCGCCGAGGAGCCCGGCCGCGACCTCGCCGAGGTTCTCCGGGTCCGGCGACTCGTCCGCGTCCTCGGCGGGTGACTCGACGACGACGGCGTGCCGCAGGCCGTAGCGGGCGCGCAGCGCGTCCGAGCGCTCCGCGTCCAGCTCGGCGGGCACGCGGATCTCGATGCGCACGAGATCACGCTCCAGGGCCGTCTCCAGGACCCGCGCCACCTTGAAGCGGCTGACGCCGAACTCCTCCGCGATCTGGATCTTGGACTTGCCCTCGAGGTAGAAGCGGCGGGCCATGGCCGCCGCCTGCACCAGCTCCGCGGGTCCCATCCGCATGGCTGACCGACCCGCCGACATGGCCGACACGACGTCTCCTCACTGCTGTTCACATTCGGGGTTCGCCGTTCATCCTTGCAGATCCGGCGGAGTTGATCAGCCCTGATGGGCGGCGTTCACGTTCCTGTGGCTCAGTGGTCGCACGCCCAGGCCGATGACGCGGTCTTTACCTCCGCTTGGGTGCGCAATGAACGTACCGCCGCGGCCGGGTCCTCGGCGCCGTACACCGCGGAGCCCGCCACGAAGACGTCAGCGCCCGCCTCCGCGCACCGCTCGATCGTCGAGGCCGAGACCCCGCCGTCGACCTGCAGCCACATCTGCAGGCCGTGCTTGCCGATCAGCTCACGGGTGCGCCGGATCTTGGGCAGCATGATGTCGAGGAACGCCTGCCCGCCGAAGCCGGGCTCAACCGTCATGATCAGCACCATGTCGAGCTCGGGCAGCAGGTCCTCGTACGGCTCGATGGGCGTCGCGGGCTTGAGTGCCATGGACGCGCGGGCACCCTTGGCCCGGATCTCCCGGGCCAGACGGACCGGAGCGGCCGCGGCCTCCGCGTGAAAGGTGACGGAGCCGGCCCCCGCTTCGACGTACTGCGGGGCCCAGCGATCGGGGTCCTCGATCATCAGGTGGCAGTCCAGGGGCGTGTCCGTCGCCCGCGCCAGGGACTCTACGACCGGCACGCCCAGCGTGAGGTTCGGCACGAAGTGGTTGTCCATGACGTCGACATGGAGCCAGTCCGCGCCGTCGACGGCCTTGGCCTCGTCGGCGAGTCGCGCGAAGTCGGCGGAGAGGATGCTGGGGTTGATCTGAGCTGCCATGCCCCAAGCCTGCCATGCCCGGCGCGCGTTGCCCGCCGCAGCCGGTTCCCGGGGGCCCGCTCCGGTGCCATGCTGGTCGGCTCACGGGCACCGCGCACGGCAAGCCGGGGGACGCCATGGCGGACGTACAGGGGCAGGGGCGGCAGAAGCAGGAGCGGCGCGGGGTCGCGTGGCTGGTCTGCGGGCCGCGCACCAAGTGGCTGGTGGTGGCGTTCTGGCTGGTGGTGTTCGTCCTTGTGGCGCCGCTCGCGCAGAAGCTCACCGACGCCCAGGACAACGATGCCTCGTCCTGGCTGCCGGGCTCCGCCGAGTCCACCCAAGTCCTCGACGCCTCCAAGGAGTTCAGGCCCGAGGCGATCCCCGCGGTGGTCGTGTACGCGCGTGACGGCGGCCTCACCGTACGGGACCGCGCGGAGATCGCCGCGGACGTGCGGCAGCTGAAGCCGCTGCGCGCGCACGGCATCCGGGGCGCCGAGACCCGCGGCCCCACCTTCGACAAGCCTGACCCGGCCGCGGCCACGGCGGCGCAGATCTACGTCCCCATCACGATGGACGAGAAGGGCTGGGAGCGGATCGCGCCCGCCGTCGACTCCATCCGCGACCGGGTGGGGCGCGGCGGCGACGGCCTGACCGTGCACATCACCGGGCCCGGCGGCACCTCCGCCGACTTCTCCAAGGCGTTCGAGGGCATCGACTCGACGCTGCTGTTCTCGGCGCTCGGCATCGTCGTGGTGATCCTGCTCTTCACCTACCGCAGCCCGACCCTGCTGCTCGCGCCGGTGCTCAGCGTGATCGTCGCCCTGTTCACGGCGCAGGCCCTGATCTATCTCCTGGCCCGGCACGCGGGCCTGACGGTGAACGGCCAGAGCGCGGGCATCCTCACCGTGCTCGTCTTCGGCGCGGGCACCGACTACGGCCTGCTCCTGGTCGCCCGCTACCGCGAGGAGCTGCGCCGCCACGACGACCGGCACGAGGCGATGGCGCTCGCCCTGCACCGCGCCGGGCCCGCCGTGCTCGCCTCGGGCGCGACCGTCGTCCTGAGCATGCTGGTGCTGATGACCGCCGAGATGAACTCGACGCGCGGCCTCGGCCCCGTCGCCGCCATCGGCGTCGCGGTCGCGCTCCTGGCGATGCTCTCGCTCTTCCCGGCGCTGCTCGTGGTCTTCGGGCGCTGGTTCTTCTGGCCGGTGATCCCGCACGTCGGCTCGGCCGAGCCCACCGAGAGCGGCGTGTGGGCGCGCACCGGGCGCCGCATCTCCCACCGCCCCCGCCTGACCTGGAGCGTCACGGCGGTGGCCCTCGCCCTGCTCTCGCTCGGCCTGTTCCAGCTGCGCGCGGACGGCCTGAGCAACGCCGACGCGTTCACCGACAAGCCCGACTCCATCCACGGCCAGGAGGTCCTGCAGAAGCACTTCCCCGCGGGCAGCGGCGACCCCCTCGTCGTCGTCGCGGCCAAGGACCAGGACGCCCGCGTGCGCACCGTGGTCGCCGCGACCCGGGGCGTCGAGCCGGACAGCATCGGCGTACCGCCCGCCACCAAACCGGAGTACGAGGGCAAGGTCCTGATCGAGGCGACGCTGACCGACCCGTCGGACAGCGCGGCGGCCCGGGACACCGTGGTGCGGGTGCGCGACGCCGTGCACGCGGTGCCGGGCGCCGAGGCCCAGGTCGGCGGCGGCTCGGCGGCCCTCCTGGACATGGACCGCGCCATCGTTCACGACAACAAGCTGGTGATCCCGCTCGTCCTCGCCGTCGTGCTGCTGATCCTCGGGGTGCTGCTGCGCTCCCTGGTGGCCCCGCTGCTGCTGGTCGCGACGGTGGCCCTGTCGTTCGCCGCCGCGCTCGGCGTCAGCGCGCTCGCCTTCCGCCATCTCTTCGACTACGCGGGCGAGACACCGGACTTCCCGCTCTTCGTCTTCGTGTTCCTGGTGGCGCTCGGCATCGACTACAACATCTTCCTGTCGACCCGCATCCGCGAGGAGGCCGTCCGCCAGGGCACCCGCGCGGGCGTCCTGACCGGCCTGGCCGCGACCGGCGCGGTGATCACCTCGGCGGGCCTGGTCCTCGCGGGCACGTTCGCCGCGCTGGGCACGCTCCCCATGGTGGCCTTCGCGGAGATCGGCTTCGCGGTGGCCCTCGGCGTGCTCCTGGACACCTTCATCGTCCGCTCGGTCCTGGTGACCTCGCTCTTCCTGGACGTGGGGCCACGCGTGTGGTGGCCCCACGCCCTCAGCCGACGCCCGGAGTGACGGCCACCGACGCAATCGTCGAATGGGCCGAATTGGACGAATGAGACGAATCGGCCGACAGAACGGACCCACGCCAGGCGATGGACCTACGTCAGGCGGTACGCCGGATCAGCGCCAGGTACATCGCGTCGGTGCCGTGCAGATGCGGCCACAGCTGGATGTCGGGCCCCTCGCCGAGCCCGGGCACGCCGGGCAACAGCGGCCGCGCGTCGATGAGTTCGGCCCCCTCGTCCTGCTTGAGGATGTCGTCGACGACGGCGCGGGTCTCGGCCAGGTGCGGGGAGCAGGTGGCGTAGCCGACCACTCCGCCGACCCGCACGGACTCCAACGCGGTGCGCAGCAGCGACCGTTGGAGCGGCGCGAAGCCTTCCAGGTCCTCCGGGCGCCGCCGCCAGCGCGCCTCGGGCCGGCGCCGCAGCGCGCCAAGTCCCGTGCAAGGAACGTCCATCAGGACCCGGTCGAAGGCCCCGGGCCGCCACGGCGGCCGGGTGCCGTCGGCGGCGATGACCTGGTACGGCCCGGGATTCCCGTGGAGCGCCTGGGCCACGAGCCGGGCCCGGTGCGGCTGCTTCTCGGAGGCGAGCAGCGTCGCGCCCCGCTCGGCGGCGAGCCCGGCGAGCATGGCCGCCTTGCCGCCGGGGCCCGCACAGCCGTCCAGCCAGCGCTTGTCGGAACCTTCGAGCGGCGCGTTCGCCAGCGCGAGGGCCACCAGCTGGCTGCCCTCGTCCTGCACCCCGGCCCGCCCCTCGCGCACGGCCGCCAACTGCCCCGGCTCGCCGCCCTCGGTGAGCCGCACGGCATACGGCGACCAGCGCCCCGGCAGCCCCGACTCCTCCCCCAGCGACTCCAGGAGCTCGTCGGCGGTGGTGCGGCCGGGCCGGGCGACGAGGGTGACCTCGGGCCGTTCGTTGTCCGCGTCGAGCAGGTCCTCGATCCCGGCGCGCCCGCCGCCGAGCGAGTCCCACAGCGCCGAGACGACCCAGCGCGGGTGCGAGTGCACGACGGCCAGGTGGTCCTCGGGGTCCTCGTCGTAGGGCGGGGCGACGCGCTCCACCCAGCCGTCGAGATCGTCGCCCGCGACCTTGCGCAGCACGGCGTTGACGAACTTGGCGCGCCCGTCGCCGAGCACCACGCGGGCCAGCTCCACGGAGGCGGAGACCGCGGCGTGCGAGGGGATGCGGGTGCCGAGCAGCTGGTGCACACCGAGGTTGAGCACGTCGAGCACCGGCGGGTCGACCTCGCGCAGCGGCCGGTCGATGCAGGCGGCCACGATCGCGTCGTAGGTGCCCTGGCGGCGCAGCGTCCCGTAGACCAGCTCGGTGGCGAGCGCCGCGTCCCGCCCGTCGAACTTCTCGGGCCCCTCCTTCTCGCGGGCCTTGCGCAGCAGCGGCGGCAGCACGAGGTTCGCGTACGCGTCGCGCTCGTCGACGGCGCGCAGGGCCTCGAAGGCGAGGATCCGCACGGGGTCCTTCTGCGGACGGCGGTAGGGCTTGCCGGGCTTACGGGGGCGCCGGTCGGGCTGGTCGTTCAAAGGTGCTCCGCTTAATGAATGTGTCGCCGTACTGGCCTTACAGGATGGGGCCGACCTACTCAGCGTACGTCCGCGTCCCCGAGCTGCTCGCCGGGGGCAATCCGCACTCCACGCGCCCAGTCGGCGGCGGCCATCGGCTTCTTGCCCTGGGCCTGGACCCAGAGCAGCTCGACGGCGTGCGAGCCGGTGCCGACGTACAGGTTCTTCTTGCCGACGGACAGCTCGCCGGGCGCGAGGTCGGTGCGGTCCGGCACAAGGGCGGCCTGGATCAGCTTCAGCCGCTCGCCGCGGAAGACGGTCCAGGCGCCGGGCGCGGGCGTGCAGCCCCGCACCACGCGGTCCACGCGGAGCGCGGGCGTCGCCCAGTCGACGTGCGCGTCCTCGACGGTGATCTTCGGCGCGAGCGTGACCCCGTCGGCGGGCTGCGGCACGGCCTTGAGGCTGCCGTCCTCGATGCCGTCCATGGTCGCGGCGAGCAGCCCCGCGCCCGCGAAGGCGAGCCGGGTGAGCAGATCACCGCTGGTGTCGGTGGCCCGCACCCCCTCGGTCACGGTCCCGTACACCGGCCCGGAGTCGAGGCCCTCCTCGATCAGGAAGGTGGAGGCACCGGTGATCTCGTCGCCCGCCATCACCGCGTGCTGCACGGGGGCGGCGCCCCGCCACGCGGGCAGCAGCGAGAAGTGCAGGTTGACCCAGCCGCGCGCGGGCACGTCGAGGGCGACCCGGGGCAGCAGCGCCCCGTACGCCACCACCGGGCAGCAGTCGGGCCCGATCTCCCGCAGCCGCGCGAGGAACTCCTCGTCCCGCGGCTTCACGGGCTTGAGCACCTCGATCCCGGCCTCCTCGGCCCGCTCCGCTACCGGGCTCGCGACCAGCCGCCGCCCCCGGCCCGCCGGGGCGTCGGGCCGGGTCACGACGGCGGCCACCTCGTGCCGGCCGGAGGCGATCAGGGCGTCCAGGGCGGGGACGGCGACCTCGGGGGTGCCTGCGAAGACCAGCTTCACTGGGTGGTACCTCGGAATCTCTGGTGACGGCGTCGGCGGTCGGAGCAGCGCACCAGTCTATGGGGCCCGCGCCGGTCCCGCTCCGGGTGGCTGCGACGGGGGCGTGGGGGGCGTACGCGACGACGTGCGCCTTGGGCATATGCGCATACGCCCCCGCACCGTGACCCCTCACGGGCTAGCGCGTTGGTCAAGAAAGAGTTGACCACTTACGGGTCGCGCGCACGCGGCCCCATCCTTTTCAACGCCGGTTCGAGAGGCTTGTTCATGGCCGACCACGCAACCCACGACGCCCAGGCACGGGCCAGCCTGCACCTCCTGGTTCGGGACATCGAGCGGGTCCGCCGGCAGGTGGACGCGCTGCGCACCCTCACCGCGCAGCTCGGCAACGTCTACCGCCCGCGCCGCTCCAGCCCCTCCGCGGGCTTCGTCGTGTACGGGCGGGCCCCCGCCCCGACCGTCCGTCTCGCACAGGAGCTGCGGGACAGCGTCGAGACGCTGGTGACAGCGGCGGTGGACTTCGACCGCTCGCTGGGCTTCTCCTGGGACGCGGTGGGCTCGGCACTCGGGGTCACCAAGCAGGCGGTGCACCGCCGTTACGGCGCCCGCCGCGCCACGACCCAGGCGGCCGCGGAGGCGGAGCGGGCGACCGAGCCGTCCACCTCGCGCGCGGTCCCCGTAGGCGCCCCCCTGCCGTCGGTCCCCGCGGCCCGCACGATGCCGACCCAGCCGACGGCCGGCAGCCCGGCCCTGCGCGAGGAAGCCCGCCCCGGCGCCTTCCCCGGCCCACGCAACGGCTGACCTTTCGAGGGCCGACTCCTGACGTCTGCCTCCTTCCCCCGGGTGCGGGGCGGGAGGCAGACGTGCGTCTGCCCCCGAGCCCATTCCCCCTCACCCGAGCCCCTTCCCCTCACCCGATGTCCAGCGGATCCACCCGCACCCGCACCGGCTCCACACCCCCGCGCGCCCGAGCCATCCGCGCGGCCTGAGCCGTCTTCAACGCGGCCGCCAGCGCAGCCCCGCTGCCCGGCGGCACCCGGATCAGCACACGCTCCCCCGGCTCCTCCACCGGCGCCGCCCCCGCACGACGCCCACGGGCAGCACCCTCCCGCGCCCCAGGCACAGACACAGGCACAGGCCCCAACACCTCAGCGTCCGCAGGCAGTTCGACCCCCGCGAGGAACTCCGCCAGCGCCTGCCCCGACCCCGACACCGCCGCCATCCGCGACACCGGCGGAAACCCGAGCTCGGCCCGCTCCCCGAGCTCCCGCACCGCGTGCCCCACCGGGTCCCAGCGCACCAGCGCCTGCACGGGCCGCAGCGTGGGCTCGGCGACGACCACGACGGTGCCGCCCGCCTCCTGATCGCGTACGAGAGCGGCGGCGCCGATCCAGCGCCGCAGCGCATCCTCGCCCGCCCGCAGGTCCGGCCGCCCGAGCATCGCCCAGCCGTCGAGGAGCAGCGCCGCCGCATAGCCCCCGCCCTCGGCGACGGGCTCGGCGCCCGGCGTACTCACAACCAGGGCCGGAGTCCCGGGAACAGTGTCAAGTACCTGTTCCCGCCCCGACGTTCGCACCGGCACCGCCGGGAACGCCCGCCCCAGCTCCTCGGCGGTCCGCCGCGCCCCGACCACCTGCGCCCGCAGCCGGAACCCCCCGCACTCCTGACAGTGCCAGGCCCCTTCGTCCCGCCCGCACCACGCACACCCCAGCGCACCGCTCGCCTCACGCGCCTCCAGCGGCCCGGCGCAGTGGCGACAGCGCGCGGGCTCCCGGCACGTCTGGCAGGCGAGCCTCGGCACATACCCGCGCCGCGGCACCTGCACCAGCACGGGCCCGTCCCGCAGCGCGCCGCGCGCCACCTCCCAGGCGATGCTGGGCAGCCGCGCCGCCCGCGCGGCCTCGTCCCGCGCAAGATCCAGATCCCCCACGGTCCGCACCAGGGGAGCGACCCGCCGGACGACGTCCCGTGGCGCGACAATCGCCGCGGCCCACCCACTCCGCACCAGCTGAGCAGCCTCAACCGTGCAACTCCAACTCCCCAACAGGAAACCGCACTTGTCCCGCGAGGCCCGCAGCTCAAGCACCTCACGCACATGCGGAAAGGGCGCGCGATCGTCACCGTGATGCGCATCCCCGTCGTCCCACACCACAACAAGCCCAAGATCCCGTACGGGGGCGAACATCGCGGCGCGCGTCCCCACAACGGCCCGCACGGCCCCGCGCCGCACGGCAAGCCACTCCCCGTACCGCCGCTCCTGCCCCGCGTCGGCGGTCAGCAACGCGTGCTGCCCCTCCCCCAGTTGCTCCCGCAGCGCGGCATCCACCCGCGCGGCAAGCCGCACCGTCGGCACCACCACCAACGCACCCCGGCCCGAGGCGAGCGTCGCCCGCACGGCCCGCGCGATCTCATCGGCCCACTCGGGCCCCGGCAGCGCGGTCCACACCGCACGCGGCGCCCCACCCCCGGAGAGCGCCCCGACGAACTCACTCCCCCTCTCGTACCGCCCCCACGACCCGGCCTCCGGAGCCGAGGGCGGCGCAGGCGGCCCGCCGAACTCCCGCGCCTCGGCCTTCGCATGCCGCGGCGGAACCGCCAGCTGCAGCACATCGGCCAGGCTCCCCGCATACCGATCGGCAACGGCCCGCGCGAGCCCCAACAACTCCTCGCTCAGCACGGGCTCGGGCGACAACACCTGCGCAAGCGCGGCCAGGGGCCCCTGATAAGCAGCCTGAGCCACCCTCTCCACGAGAAACCCGTCAATGAGCCCCCCACCCTCACGCCGCCCGCCCCGCACATTCCTGGCCCCGGCCCCGAACCGCACCCGGACCCGCACCCCCGGCTGAGCCACCTCGTCCAGCTCCTCGGGCACCGCGTACTCGAAGTACCGATCGAGATGCAGCACCCCCTTGTCCACGAGCACCCGCGCCACCGGCAGCTCCTTGGCCAGAGCGGCCCCCCGCCACGTCCGCGGCTTGGCCCGCGGCACCTTGGCCTCCCGCACACTCTCCCGAATGAACGCAAGCTGCTCGGGCTCCACCCCCGATTCCCGCCCTGCTCCGTCGTTCTCGCTGCTCACAGGTGCATTCCTACCAGAGGGGACTGACACTCTGCCGGGCCCGCCGAAGCAGCCGGGGCACACGCCTGCGCAAGCCACACGCCCTCCACACCACGCCGGCGATGGCTGGATTTCATTTCTCGACAGTCTGGATCGCCTCGGCTTCCCTGCCCAAGAGGAAACGGGAAACGCCTTTCCTTCCTTGTCCGGCCCAGCCGCCTACCGCACGCTGAATCGCGTCGCTCCCGGCATAGGGCCCGAGAGCGACGGAGGTCGAAGTGCTGGAGTCATCGCACGACTTTGGGCGGGAGCTGCGTAAGCGACGTATGGCCGCCCAGTGGTCTCTGGAACAGCTCGGACAGCGCGTGCACTACAGCAAGAGCCAGCTCAGCAAGGTGGAACGCGGACTCAAGAGACCGACATCCGAGCTGGCCCGGCTGTGCGACACCGTGCTGAAGGCGGACGGCGCGCTCACCGCGCTCGTGCCCGTTCGGCAGACCCGATCTCCGCTGCTCGGCCCCGGTCAGGACGATGAGGTGTGGTTGATGCACTTAGGCAAGGACGGTTCCGCTCACTTCCAAGCGATGACGCGTCGCAGCGTCATCGCCGCAGGCGCCACATCCGTGCTCACCATGGGCATGGGCGACGCGCTTCCACTCCCTGGGGCGGGTGAGGGCGCGGCCACGCTTGTCGACGCATCCCAACTGCTCTTCGCCCAGTTCCGCCGCCTTGGTCAGGCATCCGGACCAGCCGGCGTCCTGCCTTCACTCATCGCCCAGACGCACACCCTGGAGCAACTGGCCATGAGTGCCGGTCCACGCACCCGCCGTTCGCTCCTGCTCCTCGCCTCGCGGTATGCCGAGTACGCGGGATGGATGGCGCAAGAGTGCGGCGATGACGTTGCGGCCCTGTGGTGGACGGATCGGGCCGTGCGGTTCGCAGAGGCGGGCGGCGACACCGCCCTCTCCACATACGCCCACGTCCGGCACTCTCTGATCAGCCTCTACAGAGGAAATGTCGCTCAGGCCCTGCAGCTCTCAGCGCGGGCGGTGGAGAGCAACGCCCCAGCCCGCATCCGGGGCCTGGCCGCGCAGCATCTGGCGCAGGGCAGCGCAGTTGACGGTGACTACGACACCTGCATGCGCAGCCTGGATCAGGCCCGCGAACTACTCGCCCGGGATGTGGCCGATCCTGGTCAGCCGGTGCTCGGCGCGTCCCACGTCCCGGACGTGGTTTCGATGTTCACGGGCTGGTGCCTGTTCGACCTCGGGCGGCCCCGTGCGGCGGCAGCTCTGCTCGACAAGGAGACAGCCCGTATTCCCGAGCATGCCTTCCGGACCCGGGCCCGCTACGGAGTCAGGCGCGCCCTCGCCCATGCCGCCGCCGGCGATGTCGACCATGCCTGCGAGATCGCCGCGCAGGTCTTCGGGTCGATCCGGCTCACGCGGTCAGCCACGGTGGCCACTGATCTCCGCCGGCTCGCTCATGCCCTCGGCCGGAACCGTCAACACCCCTCAGTGCGCTCGCTCATGCCTGACCTGGCAGACGCGCTCGCCTACGCCACCACGTCTTAGAGAGGACCGACTCATGCACGAGATCTTCCTCAACTACCGCACCAAGGGCGGCAAGGAAACTGCCTACCTATGCCACCAGGGGCTGGCGGCCAGGTTCGGAGACGACAGCGTCTTCCTCGCCGGGAAGTCCATCGACCCGGGCCGCCACTTCGACGACGTTCTGTGTCAAGCAGTCCGGCGCAGCCGCGTGCTTCTCGCGCTCGTCCACGAAGGATGGCTCGATGCCCCTGATCGACGGCGTCCGGGCAGGCGAGCCCTCAACGACCCAACGGACTGGGTACGCAGGGAGATCGAGGAGGCATTCAGCGCCGGGGTCCTGGTCGTTCCGATCTTCCTGGGCCGGCATGTGGAGCAGCTCATCCCTCATCGCCTGCCCCCGTCCATTCGCAGTTTGGCCGCTTGCCAGTACGCACGCCTGGACATGCGCAGCTGGGAAGAAGACCTCACCAAACTGGGCGACCGCCTCATCCGTCAGGTCCCTGGTCTGAGCGACCTGGACAAGGCGCAGCCATCCGATGCCGACAGCGATCACACCGACGCGGAGTACAAGGACGTGACCGCCCACAACGACCGACAGAGCGGCGGCATCGGCCAGGTCGCCGGTTCCGTGGGGACATTTGTGAACGACGCCCACGGCCCGCTGCACTCCGGTAAGGGCGACGTGATCGACAACCGGCACGTCAATAGGGACGGTACTACCTACGTCACGGGCGAGAACCGGGGTGGAGTGCGCCATCAGTTCGGCTCGCGGCCATCCCCGGCACAGGAGGACGACCACCGGTGACCGAGTTCTTCCACACCGTCGTGAACGAGGCCCATGGATCGGTCAACACCGGGGAAGGGCCTCAGATCAACATCCATCTGGCAGCGGCGAGATCCCGCGTCAGGGACCAGACGGAACGGCGCACGCTCACCATCTCCGAGGAGGATCGCAACCGCCTCTACCAGCGGTTCATCGATCCGCCTCGGATGGAACAGGCACGTAGGGTGCTGGCGCGGACGCGTACCGTCCTGGTCGGGGGCCTGCCCGGCAATGGTCGCCGAGCAACGGCCCTGATGCTGCTGCATACGCTGCCCGGAGCCCGGGGGAGCCTGCACGAACTGCCCGACACGGCCGACGACGACTCGGCCTCGCCGCTGGATGCCCAGGAGATCAATCAGGGCGATCGCTTGCTCCTGGATCTCTCCGAGAGCGACGAGTCCCGCTACCTCAGCACCCAGGAACGCCTCTTCGACTTCCGCGACCGGCTCCTGCAACGGGACGCCCACCTCGTGATCGTGTTGCCGCACCGTCTCGGCTATCTACTCCGCGACGAACTCAGGCACCTGACGGTCGAAATCGGCCGTCCATCGCCGCGGCAGGTCTTCGTCCGCCACCTACGGTGCGACGACATCGCCCCCACACCCGCTGAACTGTCGGACAGCGAACTCACCGGCTACCTCACTCACGCGCCGGTGCGCCAGGTGGCCGCCCTCGCCGACCGGATCCGACGACGGCGGGACGCGGCCGGAGCCGAGCACGGCTTCGCCCATTGGCTCGCCGATTCGCTGGCCGAGGTCCATGACCAAGCCACCCGTGTCGCGGCGGACATTGCTGCCGCTGAGGACGGCCGCCGCAGGGCACTCCTGCTGTCGCTCGCGATGTTTCACGGATGTGCGCCCGGCACGGTACTCAACGCCACCAATGAGCTCCTCAGAGCCCTGAGTCATCCTCAGGACGAAACCCCGCGACTCGACCGCACCGATCTCCATGCGGAGTTCACCGCAATCGGTGCAGAAACACAGCAGCACGGACACATTCGCTTTCAGGTACCGGGCTATGACACCGCGGTCCGCAATCACTTCTGGACGTATCTCCCGGACATCCGCCGACAGCTGCGCGACTGGTTCAAGACATGCATGGGCGACTCGGGCCTCGGTCAGAGCGAGCGCGAAGGAGCCGTCACCCGCTTCGCCGAACAGGTCCTGCGCAGCAACCGGCCGGAAGACCTGAGATGGCTGGTGGACGAATGGACACGAGGCAGTGCATCAGCGCACCTCGTTCCCGACGCGGCGCAGGCCCTCGCCCTCGGACTCGCCGATGACCAGCACGGCCGGTACTTCCGTCAGCAGATCTACGACTGGTCAACCACGTCGGACACGGCGAACGCCCTCCAGCACGTCCTCGTACTCGTCTGCTCAGAAGCGATGGCCCGCACCCACCCCGACCAGGCTCTTGTCCGACTGCATCATCTGGCTCGCAGGGCCAGTGGCCGCGTGGGCGCCACCGCACGGGACGCGCTCCTGCAGCTGGCTCGTTCCGACAACCGGCTCTACCAGCTCCTGCTGGACCGTTTGAGCACGGGTGTGAGCCAGGGACAGTGGGCGGCCAAAGACGCCGTCCTGTTCCTGGTGTTCGCCGACCCGATTCGCCTCATCCGCTCCTCAAGTACGCGCGCGTGTTTGGTCGTTGGCTGGACGGCAGCTCTGCAGCACCCAGAGGAGCAGTGGGGCCGGCATGCCGTCAGCTGGTTCAACGCCTGTCTCGCCGACACCGACCATCGAGGATCCGTGCTCGACGTGCTTGCCTCGGCCTGTGGTTCCGACAGCCGCGTGTCAGGACGCCTGTTCCGCATCGCCCGTCATTGGCAACGCACGGGAGCCGAGTCACGAGGCGAGCACGCGAACGTCGTATCACTGCTGCTCCGTGCCATCGACACGCGCCAGGGCGTCACCACATTCCCAGCTGCCAGTTGACCTCGCTAACGGGGGTACATCGCATGAGTTCCGGCCACAAGACGATGACGCTCTTCGTCACTGTCATCCTCGGACTGATCTTCATCATCCTCGGACTGAGTGCGAGCTGGCCTGCCTGGGCCTGGCCGGCCAGCGGGGCGCTGCTACTGGTCATCGCGGCTGTCACCCACCGCGTCCTCGCTCCGGGACCGAGTGCCTTGCCCTCTGGTCCAGAGGCCGCTCCGGACCTTACGTTCTTCGTAGAACGACCGGAGCAGCGCGTGGCGTACGTGGCCCTGCCAAGTGCGGTCCCGGACTACGACTTCTCCTTCTCAGCGACCGTCATGTGGACCCTGCTCGAAGCCCCGGAAGACGCCCCGGAGGTCAACCCGGCCGGGCTTGCCGTGGACGCCGTTCTGCAACGCGCGAGGACCGTGGCGGCCGAGCAGGAACCCACCCGTGCCGCGTTCGTCCAGCACCAGCTCGACGGAGCGCTCGGCACCATGCGCATGGACGCGACAGGCCGCGTCATGGCGATGGCGCGGGACGTCTCACTGGGTCTTCCGGAGCATGACCGGGAGCGTCTCCTCAAGCTTTCGAATGTCCGTAAGGACGAGGAGGTGTGGGAGCACGAGCGCAACTACGAGCGAAACAAGCGTGCCTACCTCGGCGACGACGTGCTCCGGGACACCGGCAGCGCCGTGGTCTGGTGGCTGTCCCGTAACGACGAAGAGGTAGAGGGGGCGGTGGACCGCATCGGACTGCTCGCCCGCCTGTCCGCCGCGGCGAACAACGAGGACGTCTCGCCACCCTTCGAACATCTGGTGCCACCGCCGCCGTTCGCCACCGCTGCGGCCGATCGGCTCGAGGCCGAGCAACCCTTCTCCCCCGACGAATCTCGGCTCAATTTTGACGACGCCTTCACCAAGGAATCCGGCCCTCCGGCAAGTTCCGCGCTCGATGCATTCCTCGAATGGTTCGGCTTCTCGCCTGACGATCCCGAACTCGACCTCTTCGCGGAACGTCTCATCAACATCGCCCAGGCCCACGGCAAGACAGACATCGCCGAGGAAATCCGGCGGCGCTTCGGCCCTGACGAGCCCGGCGACCAGCCCACGGAGTTCCCAGCTTGACCACTCAAGCTCGAAGGCCCGGCCCCCCTCAGGGAGAACCGGGCCTTCCGAGAACCGAGTCGGGCGGACCTTACAGCCCCGCCGCCTTCCGCAGCGCATCCACCCGGTCCGTCTTCTCCCACGTGAATTCGGGCAGCGCTCGCCCGAAGTGGCCGTAGGCGGCCGTCTGGGAGTAGATCGGGCGCAGCAGGTCGAGGTCGCGGATGATCGCGGCCGGACGGAGGTCGAAGACCTCGGTGATCGCGGCCTCGATCTTGTCCGTGTCCACCGTCGCCGTGCCGAAGGTCTCCACGAAGAGACCGACCGGCTCGGCCTTGCCGATCGCGTACGCGACCTGGACCTCGCAGCGGGCGGCGAGGCCGGCCGCGACGACGTTCTTGGCGACCCAGCGCATCGCGTACGCGGCCGAGCGGTCGACCTTGGACGGGTCCTTGCCGGAGAAGGCGCCGCCGCCGTGGCGGGCGTAGCCGCCGTACGTGTCGATGATGATCTTGCGGCCGGTCAGGCCCGCGTCGCCCATCGGGCCGCCGATCTCGAAGCGGCCGGTCGGGTTGACCAGGAGGCGGTAGCCCTCGGTCTCCAGCTTGATGCCGTCGTCGAGGAGCGCCTTCAGCTCGGGCTCGACCACGAACTCCCGGATGTCGGGGGCGAGGAGCGAGTCCAGGTCGATGTCCGAGGCGTGCTGCGAGGAGACGACGACCGTGTCCAGGCGGACCGCCTTGTCGCCGTCGTATTCGATGGTGACCTGGGTCTTGCCGTCGGGGCGGAGGTAGGGGATCGTCCCGTTCTTGCGGACCTCGGAGAGGCGGCGCGAGAGGCGGTGCGCGAGGTGGATCGGGAGCGGCATGAGCTCCGGGGTCTCGTCGCAGGCGTAGCCGAACATCAGGCCCTGGTCGCCCGCGCCCTGCTTGTCGAGCTCGTCCTCGTCGCCCTCGACGCGCTTCTCATACGCCGTGTCGACGCCCTGCGCGATGTCCGGGGACTGCGAGCCGATGGAGACGGAGACGCCACACGAAGCGCCGTCGAAGCCCTTCTTCGACGAGTCGTAGCCGATCTCGAGGATCTTCTCGCGCACCAGCTGCGCGATCGGCGCGTACGCCTTGGTCGTGACCTCACCGGCGACGTGCACGAGGCCGGTGGTGATGAGCGTCTCCACGGCGACCCGGGACGTCGGGTCCTCTCGCAGAAGCGCGTCGAGAATGGTGTCGCTGATCTGGTCAGCGATCTTGTCGGGGTGACCCTCGGTCACGGACTCCGAGGTGAACAGGCGACGGGACACAACGCTCCCTGTGGTTGCAGCGGCTGCTGGCTGATCATTGGCGAACCACCCGGGAGCTGCGCCCGGCGTGGTCCGAGACCAGTTTATCGGTCGTGCTCGGCCGCGTGGACACGCGTCTCGCCACATGGGAGCGCTGTGACCTGCGGCACTGCATTGTGCGGTACGACTATCCGTCTCCACCAGAGGGCAGCCCGCCCGAAAATGCCGGATTTGAGCCGCCCACTGGGGCGAACGTGACATTCAGCCCCGCACGGGGCTCACCTACTGCGGCAGCCGCTCGGCCACCAGGTCCCAGACGGTGTCCGCCAGGGCTTCCTTGGGACCGTACGGAACCGGGGTCTCGCTGCCGTCGGCGCCGAGCACCACGGCCTCGTTCTCCTCGGAGCCGAAGGTCTTGCGCTCGCCGACCTCGTTGACCACGAGCAGGTCACAGCCCTTGCGGGCGAGCTTGGCACGGCCGTTGGCGAGCACGTCGTCGGTCTCGGCGGCGAAGCCCACGACGACCTGGCCCGTGCGCGGGCGCCCGCCCGAGATCTCCGCGAGGATGTCCGGATTCCGGACGAGCACGATGGGGTCGGGCTCCTTGCCGTCCTGCTTCTTGATCTTGCCGCTCGCGTAGGTCTCCGGGCGGAAGTCGGCGACCGCGGCGGCCATGACCACCGCGTCCGCGTCGACCGCGGCCTTCAGGACCGCCTCGCGGAGCTGTACGGCGGTCCCCACGGGCACGACGTCGACGCCCGCCGGGTCCGGCAGCGAGGCGTTGGCCGCGACCAGCGTGACGCGGGCGCCGCGGGCCGCCGCGCTGCGGGCCAGGGCGTAGCCCTGCTTGCCGGAGGAGCGGTTGCCCAGGAAGCGGACCGGGTCGAGGGGCTCGCGGGTGCCGCCGGCGCTGACGACGACGTGCCGCCCCGCGAGGTCCTGGGCGAGGTCCCCGCGCGCGAGCACGCGGCGTACGACCTCGAAGAGCTCCGCGGGCTCCGGGAAGCGCCCCTTGCCGGTGTCGACGCCGGTGAGGCGGCCGACGGCGGGCTCGACGACGAGGGCGCCGCGGCGGCGCAGCGTCGCCACGTTCTCCTGCGTGGCCGGGTGCTCCCACATCTCCGTGTGCATGGCCGGGGCGAAGACGACCGGACAGCGGGCGGTGAGGAGGGTGTTGGTGAGGAGGTCGTCGGCGAGGCCGTGGGCGGCCTTGGCGAGCATGTCGGCGGTGGCGGGGGCCACGATGACCAGGTCCGCACCCTGGCCGATGCGGACGTGCGGGACCTCGTGGACGTCCGACCAGACC
Organism: Streptomyces sp. NPDC059009; assembly: GCF_042740175.1. Taxonomy (NCBI): domain Bacteria; kingdom Bacillati; phylum Actinomycetota; class Actinomycetes; order Kitasatosporales; family Streptomycetaceae; genus Streptomyces; species Streptomyces sp. NPDC059009. The sequence goes on from NZ_JBHYJB010000049.1 coordinate 73,947, forward strand.
TCCGTGGAGACCGGGTGGCCGGAGAGCGCCGACCAGGTGGCGGCGCCGACGAAGTGCAGCGCCGAGTCCGTGGGGACGACGCGTACGTCGTGGCCGGACTCGGTCAGCCGGCGCAGCAGCTCACACGCCTTGTACGCGGCGATGCCGCCACTGACCCCCAGAACGACCTTCGGCTTCGACACCGGCTCTCCCCTGACTCGGAAACGTACGACTCCATGACACACCACAGGCCCGGCAGTCGCGCTGCCGGGCCTGTGGTGACGTGAAATTACCGATGCAACGAGCGTTACTGCGCCGGGCCCTCGATGGCCTCGGACGTCAGCAGACCCGCGTTGATCTCGCGGAGCGCGATCGAGAGCGGCTTCTCGTGGACGTGGGTGTCCACCAGCGGGCCGACGTACTCGAGCAGGCCCTCACCGAGCTGCGAGTAGTACGCGTTGATCTGGCGCGCGCGCTTGGCGGCGTAGATCACGAGGCTGTACTTCGAGTCGGTGGCCTCGAGCAGCTCATCAATCGGCGGGTTGATGATGCCCTCGGGCGCGGTGATGGAAGAGGACACTCTCTGCCTTCCGATGGGGGCCGGGACCGGCGTCCCGACTGGGGTAAAGATCAAAGAACTTTCATCAAGGCTAGCAGCTCACGCGCCACATCCTCGACGGAGGTATTGACCAGGGTCGTATCGAACTCCGGCTCGGCCGCGAGCTCGACCTTGGCCGCGTCGAGCCTGCGCTCGATGACCTCGGGCGCCTCGGTCCCGCGGCCGGTGAGCCGGCGCACCAGCTCGTCCCAGCTCGGCGGGGCGAGGAAGACCAGCTGCGCCTCCGGCATCGACTCGCGCACCAGACGGGCACCCTGGAGGTCGATCTCCAGGAGGACGGGCTCACCCGCCTCCAGGCGCTCCATGACCGCCTTGCGGGGCGTGCCGTAGCGGTTGCCCGCGAACTCGGCCCACTCCAGGAGCTCGCCGTTGGCGATCAGCTTGTCCATCTCGTCGTCGGAGACGAAGAAGTACTGGACACCGTGCTTCTCGCCGGGGCGCGGCCTGCGGGTCGTCGCGGAGACCGAGAGCCAGACCTCGGGGTGTTCCTTGCGCATATGGGCGACGACCGTGCTCTTGCCGACCCCGGAGGGGCCGGAGAGCACGGTCAGCCGCGGACGTTCACTCATGCAGCGATTATCCAGGTTCTCAGGAGTGCCCGAGAACGTCAGGCGGCGTTGCCGCCGAACTCGCGCTCAAGGGACGCGATCTGGTTGGAGCCGAGACCGCGCACGCGGCGACTCTCGGAGATGCCGAGCCGCTCCATGATCTGCTTGGCGCGGACCTTGCCCACGCCCGGCAGGGACTCAAGGAGCGCGGAGACCTTCATCTTGCCGATGACATCGTTCTCCTGGCCCTGCTTGATGACCTCGTGAAGGGAGGCGCCGGAGTGCTTGAGTCGATTCTTGACCTCGGCCCGCTCCCGGCGAGCCGCGGCGGCCTTTTCGAGCGCGGCTGCGCGCTGTTCAGGGGTAAGGGGCGGAAGAGCCACGCCTACGTCACCTCGGATGTCGAACTGTCGGATACGGACCGGTGAGGAACCTAGTCGCCCCACACCTGGTGAGCAACGTGCAACGCGCTTGCCCGTTGGCTCTCGTCGGAGACTAGCGGCCATGGCCGCTGGAGTCAGCGAGAACAGACGAAAAGTCCTGGTCAGCCTCTGTCGAGCCGTACATATCGGGCATTTCGCACAGGATTTGGCCTGGTGAGGACTCAGCGCGGACCGTGCGCGAGGCCCACGGCGTCGCACACGGAGGTGAATCCGCGTGCTTCTAGGGCCGATTCGAGCTCTCTGAGCACGCGGAGAGGCGCGGTGGGATCGTTGAAGATCGCGGTCCCGACGGCCACTCCTGAAGCGCCCGCGAGGACGAGCTCCAGGGCGTCGAGTCCGGATCTGACGCCGCCCATCCCGAGGATCGGCACCGCGCGCACTGACCCTGCGCGCATGGCCGCGTACACCTGGTACACGCAGCGGACCGCGACGGGTCTGATCGCCGGTCCGGAGAGGCCGCCGGTGGTGCCCGCGAGGGCCGGGCGCAGCGTCTCGGTGTCGATGGCCATGCCGAGGACCGTGTTGATCATCGAGAGGCCGTCGGCGCCCGCCTCGGTGCAGGCGGCCGCGATGTCGGTGATCGAGGTGACGTCGGGGCTGAGTTTGGCGTAGACGGGGACGGCCGGGTCGGCGGCGGTGCGCACGGCCCGTACGACCTCGTACGAGGACGTGGGGTCGCAGGCGAAGACGAGGCCGCGGTTGGCGACGTTCGGGCAGGAGATGTTGGCCTCGATGCCGACGACGCCGGGCAGGCCCTTCAGGCGCGCGGCCGCCGCCGCGAACTCCTCGGCGCTCTCCCCCGCCACCGAGACCAGGACCCGGGCGCCGCGCTCGGCGAGCCAGGGCAGCTCCTGCTCGGCGAAGTGCTCGACGCCCGCCCCCTGGAGCCCGATGGAGTTGAGCATGCCGCTGGGCGTCTCGGCCATGCGCGGCGTCGGGCGGCCGGAGCGCGGGTACGGCATGACCGTCTTGGTGGTGATCGTGCCGAGGGCGTCGAGCGGGACGAAGCGGTCGAGCTCGCGGCCGTAGCCCGCGCAGCCGGAGGCGGTGCCGACCGGGTTGGGGAGCGTGACCTGCGCGCCCAGTGGTGCCGACATGTCGACCTTCCGGGTCTTCCCGGCCTTCATCGGGCGGCTCCTTCCGTCGTACGGGAGGTCATGGCGCCGCCGCGCGGGGTCATCGCCGCCGCCCCCTCCAGGTCGGGCGGGAGGGTACCCACGTCGTCCCAGCGCACCGTCGCGCCGTCGAAGACCGGGCCCGAGGTGCAGGAGCGCAGGAAGCGGGTGGTGCCGTCGGCGCAGGCCACGGGCAGGACGCAGCTCATGCACACGCCGATCCCGCAGGCCATCGCCTCCTCGACCGCGGTGTACGCGCGGGCCCCGTGCGCGGTGGCCAGCTCGGCGACCGTGCGGAGCATCGGCATCGGGCCGCAGGCGTGCACCGTGTCGGCGTCGATCTCCCGGATCAGGGCGGGCAGCGGCTCGGTGACGCGGCCGCGCTCGCCGTGGCTGCCGTCGTCGGTCAACACCCTTACGTGGGGCGTGAGTTCGCGGGCCAGGTCCACTCCGAAGAGGCGGTCCGCGCTCGCGGCGCCGAGGGCGAAGGCGACCCGGCCGCCGCGCTCCAGGATCCGCTCGGCGAGCCCGAAGAGCGGCGCGCTGCCGTAACCCCCGCCCACCAGCACGGCGTTGACGGGTTCCTCCGGATCCTCCGGGAGCGGGAACGGCGTCCCGAGCGGCGCGATCAGGTCGACGGTGTCCCCGGCACGGTGCCGGGCGAGGGCTCTCGTGCCGCGGCCGCGCTCGGCGAAGACCAGCTCGACGGTCCCGGCGGCGGGGTCGGCGCGGTGGATGGAGAACGCGCGGCGCAGCAGCGTCGAGGAGTCGCGCCCGCCGATCGCGAGGGCCGCGAAGTGCCCGGGGCGGACGTGGGCGGCGGCGTCCCCGGCCCGCAGGACGAGCCGGTGGTAGGCGCCGACGTCGTCGAGGCCCAGGATCTCTGCGGTCACTTGCGTGGGAGTGGATGACGAGCGCACCCCACCATCGTCCCGGCCCGGCATCGCCCCTGGTCAGGGCCCAAGGCCCGGAGCTCTCCCGCAAAAGGCCCGAGCCCGGGCCCACCCAGGGCCCGGGCTCGGTGAAGACGGCGACGGCTCACGCCGCCGCGACGGCCTCCCGCACCTCGTCCGCGAACCGGGCGGCCGCGTCCCGCAGCCCCGCCGCGTCCGGCCCGTGCCGCAGCACACCGCGGCTGACGTTGGGCACGACGTTGCCGACGGCCGCGCCGAAGACGCGGGGCAGGTCGGCGGCGGTCGCGCCCTGGGCACCGATGCCGGGGGCGAGCAGCGGCCCGTTGATGTCCAGGTCGAAGGAGGACAGGTCTCCGAGCGTGGCGCCGACGACGGCTCCGAAGGAGCCCATCGGTGCCGCGCCCGCGTTCTCCTCGGCGAGGTGGGCCAGCATCGTCGCGCCGACGGTGCGGCCGGCCGGGTCCTCGGTCCGGACGGCCCGCTGCACCTCCGCGCCCTCCGGGTTGGAGGTGAGGGCGAGCACGAAGAGCCCGGCGCCGCTCTCGCGCGCGAGGTCCACGGCGGGCTTCAGGGAGCCGTAGCCGAGGTAGGGCGAGACGGTCAGGGCGTCGCTGAACAGCGGGGAGTCCTTGCGCAGGAAGGTCTCCGCGTACGCGGCCATCGTGGAGCCGATGTCGCCGCGCTTGGCGTCCATGACGACGAGCGCGCCGGCCGCGCGCAGGTCCTCGACCGCCTTCTCCAGTACGGCGATTCCGCGCGAGCCGAAGCGCTCGAAGAAGGCGCTCTGCGGCTTGAAGACGGCGACCGACTCCGCGAGGGCCTCGACCACCGTGCGCGTGAAGGTCTCCAGGCCCTGGATGTCGTCCTGCAGGCCCCACGCGGACAGCAGCGCGGCGTGTGGGTCGACGCCGACACAGAGGGGGCCGCGCTCGTCCATGGCGTGGCGCAGTCGCGTACCGAAGGGTTCGAGCGCACTCATGCGGTCTCCTTGACGTCGGCGCCGACGGCCTCGGCGAGGGTGGTGTACGGGCTCGTCCGAAGGCGCGCGGCGAGGCCCTTGTGGATGGCGCGTCCCCAGAAGGGGCCTTCGTAGATGAAGGCGCTGTAGCCCTGCACGAGGGTGGCGCCCGCGAGGATCCGCTGCCAGGCGTCCTCGGCGTTCTCGATGCCGCCGACGCCCACGAGGGTGATGCGGTCGCCCACGCGCGCGTAGAGGCGCCGCAGGACCTCCAGGGAGCGCTCCTTGAGGGGGGCGCCGGACAGCCCGCCGGTCTCTCCGTAGAGGGTGGGTTCGGACTTCAAACCGAGGCCCTCGCGCGCGATGGTGGTGTTCGTGGCGATGATCCCGTCCAGGCCGAGCTCGACGGCGAGGTCCGCCACGGCGTCGATGTCCTCGTCCGCGAGGTCGGGGGCGATCTTGACGAGCAGCGGGACGCGACGGTCCTGGACGCTGCGGTCGGCGGCTTCCCGTACTGCGGTCAGGAGCGGCCGCAGCGACTCGGTGGCCTGGAGGTTGCGCAGACCGGGCGTGTTCGGCGAGGAGACGTTCACCACGAGGTAGTCGGCGTGGCGGGCGAGCCGCTCGGTCGACTTCACGTAGTCGGCGGCGGCCTCGGCCTCGGGCACGACCTTCGTCTTGCCGATGTTGACGCCAACTGTCGTACGGCTGTGCTTATTACCGAGGGCAGCCTTTCGGGCCGCGAGCCGCTCAGCCACCGCCGCCGAGCCCTCGTTGTTGAAGCCCATGCGGTTGATCAGGGCCCGGTCGGGGACCAGGCGGAAGAGCCGCTTCTTGGGGTTGCCGGGCTGCGGCTCCCCCGTGACGGTGCCGATCTCGATGTGGTCGAAGCCGAGCATCGACATCCCGTCGATCGCCACGGCGTTCTTGTCGAACCCGGCCGCGAGCCCGAACGGGCCGTGCATGCGCAGGCCGAACGCCTCGGTGCGCAGCTCCTTGTGGCGGGGCGCGAGGGCGGCGGCCACGAAGGTGCGCAGGACGGGGATGCGGGCCGCGAGCCGGATCCAGCGGAAGGCCATGTAGTGGGCCCGCTCCGGGTCCATCCGCTTGAAGACGAGGTTGAAGAAGAGTTTGTACATGTGACGTGTCCTCGGGTGTCCTCACCAGAAGGGGGACACCGTCTCCGGTGTCCCCCTCAGTGGGCTGCTAGTCGCGGGCCGCGGTCAGGTGTTCGGCGTGTTCCTGGAGTGAACGGACGCCCACGTCACCGTGGTTGAGCGCGTCGATGCCCTGGACGGCGGCGGCGAGCGCCTGCACCGTCGTCAGGCACGGCACCGAGCGGGCCACGGCCGCCGTGCGGATCTCGTAGCCGTCGAGGCGGCCGCCGGTGCCGTACGGGGTGTTGACGATGAGGTCGACCTCGCCGCTGTGGATCAGCTGGACGATGGTCTTCTCGCCGTTCGGGCCCTCGCCCTCGGACTGCTTGCGCACGATCGTGGCGTTGATGCCGTTGCGCTTGAGGACCTCGGCGGTGCCGGACGTGGCGAGCAACTCGAAGCCGTGCGCGACCAGTTCGCGCGCCGGGAAGATCATCGAGCGCTTGTCGCGGTTGGCGACCGAGATGAAGGCGCGGCCCTTGGTCGGCAGCGGACCGTAGGCGCCCGCCTGCGACTTGGCGTACGCCGTGCCGAACACCGAGTCGATGCCCATGACTTCACCGGTGGAGCGCATCTCCGGGCCGAGCACGGTGTCGACGCCGCGGCCGTGGATGTCGCGGAAGCGCGACCACGGCATGACGGCCTCCTTGACGGAGATCGGCGCGTCCATGGGCAGCGTGCCGCCGTCGCCCTCCTTGGGCAGCAGGCCCTCGGCGCGCAGCTCGGCGATGGTGGCGCCGAGCGAGATGCGCGCGGCGGCCTTGGCGAGCGGCACCGCGGTCGCCTTCGAGGTGAAGGGGACGGTGCGCGAGGCGCGCGGGTTGGCCTCCAGGACGTACAGGATGTCCCCGGCCATCGCGAACTGGATGTTGATGAGCCCGCGGACCCCAACACCCTTGGCGATGCCCTCGGTCGAGGCACGCAGCCGCTTGATGTCGAAGCCGCCGAGGGTGATCGGGGGCAGCGCGCACGCCGAGTCGCCGGAGTGGATGCCGGCCTCCTCGATGTGCTCCATGACGCCGCCGAGGTAGAGCTCCTGGCCGTCGTAGAGCGCGTCCACGTCGATCTCGATCGCGTCGTCGAGGAAGCGGTCGACGAGGACCGGCCGCGAGGGGCTGATCTCGGTCGACTCCTCGATGTACGCGGACAGGCGGGTCTCGTCGTAGACGATCTCCATGCCGCGGCCGCCGAGCACGTACGACGGGCGGACGAGGACCGGGTAGCCGATCTCGTCGGCGATCGCCTTCGCCTCGGCGAACGTCGTCGCGGTGCCGTGCTTGGGCGCCGGCAGACCGGCCTCCGCGAGCACGCGGCCGAAGGCGCCGCGGTCCTCGGCGGCGTGGATGGCCTCGGGCGAGGTGCCCACGACCGGCACGCCGTTGTCCTTGAGCGCCTGCGACAGGCCCAGCGGGGTCTGCCCGCCGAGCTGCACGACGACACCGGCCAGCGGGCCCGCGAGGGACTCCGCGTGGACGATCTCCAGGACGTCCTCGAGCGTCAGCGGCTCGAAGTAGAGGCGGTCGGAGGTGTCGTAGTCCGTGGAGACCGTCTCCGGGTTGCAGTTGACCATCACGGTCTCGTAGCCCGCGTCGCTCAGCGCGAAGGAGGCGTGGACGCAGGAGTAGTCGAACTCGATGCCCTGGCCGATGCGGTTGGGGCCCGAGCCCAGGATGATCACCGCGGGCTTCTCGCGCTGCGCGACCTCGGTCTCCTCGTCGTACGAGGAGTAGAAGTACGGCGTCTTCGCGGCGAACTCGGCGGCGCAGGTGTCGACCGTCTTGTAGACCGGGCGCACCCCGAGGGCGTGCCGGACCTCGCGCACGACGTCCTCGCGCAGGCCGCGGATCTCGGCGATCTGGGCGTCGGAGAAGCCGTGCCGCTTGGCCTCGGCGAGCAGGTCGGCGTCGAGGCGCTCGACGCCCGCGAGCTCGTCCGCGATCTCCTTGATGAGGAAGAGCTGGTCGACGAACCACGGGTCGATCTTCGTGGCGTCGAAGACTTCCTCCGCGGTCGCGCCCGCGCGGATGGCCTGCATGACGGAGTTGATGCGCCCGTCGGTCGGCCGCACGGCGTCGGCGAGGAGCTCTGCCTTGTCGCCGGGCTCGCCCACGAACGTGAACTGCGAGCCCTTCTTCTCCAGGGAGCGCAGCGCCTTCTGCAGCGCCTCGGTGAAGTTGCGGCCGATGGCCATGGCCTCGCCCACCGACTTCATGGTGGTGGTGAGGGTCGAATCGGCGCTCGGGAACTTCTCGAAGGCGAAGCGCGGGGCCTTCACGACCACGTAGTCGAGGGTCGGCTCGAAGGAGGCCGGGGTCTTCTCGGTGATGTCGTTCGGGATCTCGTCGAGCGTGTAGCCGACGGCCAGCTTGGCGGCGATCTTGGCGATCGGGAAGCCGGTGGCCTTGGAGGCGAGCGCGGACGAGCGCGACACCCGCGGGTTCATCTCGATGACGATCACGCGACCGTCCTCGGGGTTCACCGCGAACTGGATGTTGCAGCCGCCGGTGTCCACGCCGACCTCGCGGATGATCGCGATGCCGACGTCCCGGAGGATCTGGTACTCACGGTCGGTGAGCGTCATCGCGGGCGCGACGGTGATCGAGTCGCCGGTGTGCACGCCCATCGGGTCGAAGTTCTCGATGGAGCAGACGACCACGACGTTGTCGTTCTTGTCGCGCATCAGCTCCAGCTCGTACTCCTTCCAGCCGAGGATGGACTCCTCCAGGAGCACCTCGGTGGTCGGCGAGAGCGTGAGGCCCTGCCCGGCGATGCGGCGCAGCTCCTCCTCGTCGTGCGCGAAGCCGGAGCCGGCGCCGCCCATGGTGAAGGAGGGGCGGACCACGACCGGGTAGCCGCCGAGCTCGTCGACGCCCTTGAGGACGTCGTCCATGGAGTGGCAGATGTACGAGCGGGCGGACTCGCCGTGCCCGATCTTCTTGTTGACCTCTTCGACGACGCCCTTGAAGAGGTCGCGGTCCTCGCCCTTGTTGATCGCCTCGACGTTGGCGCCGATGAGCTCCACGTCGTACTTGGCGAGGACGCCCTGCTCGTGCATGGAGATCGCGGTGTTGAGCGCGGTCTGGCCGCCGAGGGTCGGGAGCAGCGCGTCGGGGCGCTCCTTCGCGATGATCTTCTCGACGAACTCGGGGGTGATCGGCTCGACGTACGTGGCGTCGGCGATCTCCGGGTCGGTCATGATCGTCGCCGGGTTGGAGTTCACGAGGATGACCCGCAGGCCCTCGGACTTCAGGACCCGGCACGCCTGGGTGCCGGAGTAGTCGAACTCGGCGGCCTGGCCGATGACGATCGGGCCGGAGCCGATGACCAGGACGGACTGGATATCGGTGCGCTTAGGCACGCTGGGCTCCTTGTGCTGCCATGAGAGAAACGAAGCGGTCGAAGAGGTACGCGGCGTCGTGCGGGCCCGCGGCCGCCTCGGGGTGGTACTGGACGCTGAACGCGGGCCGGTCGAGCAGCCGCAGCCCCTCGACGACGCGGTCGTTCAGGCAGACGTGCGAGACCTCGGCACGCCCGAAGGGGGTCTCGGAGACCTGGTCGAGGGGCGCGTCGACGGCGAAGCCGTGGTTGTGCGCAGTGACCTCGACCTTGCCGGTGGTGCGGTCCTGAACGGGCTGGTTGATGCCGCGGTGGCCGTACTTGAGCTTGTACGTGCCGAAGCCGAGCGCCCGGCCCAGGATCTGGTTGCCGAAGCAGATGCCGAACAGCGGGGTGCCGCGCTCCAGGACGGTGCGCATCACGGCGACCGGGCCGTCGGCGGCCGCGGGGTCGCCGGGGCCGTTGGAGAAGAACACGCCGTCCGGGTTGACCGCGTACACGTCCTCGGCGGTCGCGGTGGCGGGCAGGACATGCACCTCGATGCCGCGCTCGGCCATGCGGTGCGGGGTCATGCCCTTGATGCCCAGGTCGACCGCGGCGACGGTGAACTTCGCAGCGCCGATCGGGACGGCTCCGCCGTCGGGGCCGATCGCCGGGACGACGTACGCCTCCTTGGTGGCGACCTCCCCGTAGAGGCTGGAGCCCTGCATCTCGGGGGCTTCCTTGACGCGGGTCAGCAGCGCCGCGTCCTCGGCGACGGCCGCGCCGGAGAAGATGCCGACGCGCATGGCGCCGCGCTCGCGCAGGTGGCGGGTGAGGGCGCGGGTGTCGATGCCGCTGATGCCGACGACGCCCTGCTCGGTGAGCTCGTCGTCCAGGGAGCGCTGCGAGCGCCAGTTGGAGGGCACGCGCGCGGGGTCGCGCACCACGTAGCCGGAGACCCAGATGCGCTTCGACTCGGGGTCCTCGTCGTTGACCCCGGTGTTGCCCACGTGCGGGGCCGTCATGACGACGACCTGCTTGTGGTACGAGGGGTCGGTGAGGGTCTCCTGGTAGCCGGTCATGCCCGTGGAGAACACCGCTTCGCCGAAGGTCTCCCCCACGGCCCCGTAGGCGCGACCGCGGAAGATGCGGCCGTCCTCCAGGACGAGTACGGCGGGAGTCTTGCTGGCTCCCCTTGTGGAGGTGGTCATCGTGCGGTGCCTTCCGTCGTGTGCGAGTTCGTGTTGATCATGTTGTTGATGGCCTCGGCCCACTCCGTCTGCTCGGCGGCGTGGTCCGAGCGGAAGCCCGAGTCGATCAGCTTGTCGCCGTGCTCCCAGGTGACGATCAGCAGGCCGCCCTCGGTGAGGACCTTGCCCGCGATGCCCTTGTCGAGCCGGGCCTCGCGCAGCTGCGCGGCCGGGACGAAGAAGTCGGTGGCTCCCGGCCGTACGACGGCCAGTCCCGCGTCCGTGAGGGTCAGCTCGACGCGGCTGCGGGTGCCCAGGCCGTGCGCGACGATGCGGTCGAGCCACTGCCCGGCGGTGGTGGAGCCGTGGTAGCGGCCGCTCAGCTCCAGTTTCGCCGGGCCGGGGTCATCCGGCACCGCAGGGAGCTCGGGCAGGTCGCTCTGGAGCGTGCCGCGCCACTTCCAGCCCTCGCGCATCAGCCAGTAGACGAGCGCGATGAAGAGCAGCAGGCCGACGACCCAGGCCGCGCGGGCGGCCCAGTCCGTGACGTCCGCCGACTTCTTGTCGGCGGCCAGGTCCAGCAGGGGCGAAAGAGCTGTCACGCGAGCTTCCCGTCGACGAGCGTGGCGCGGCCCCGCAGGAAGGTGTGGGTGACGCGGCCCGGCAGCTCACGGCCCTCGTAGGGGGTGTTGCGGCTGCGGGAGGCGAAGCCCGTGGGGTCCACGCTTCCACGGTAATCCGCATCGACGAGAACGAGGTTGGCGGGCTCACCTGCCGAGACGGGACGGCCGTGGCCCTTGGCCCCGCCGATCTGCGCGGGCTTGGCCGACATCCGGTCCGCGACGGCGGCCCAGGTCAGCAGGCCGGTCTCGACCATCGTCTGCTGGACGACGGACAGGGCGGTCTCCAGGCCGACCATGCCCATGGCGGCCGCGGCCCACTCGCAGTCCTTGTCCTCGTGCGGGTGCGGGGCGTGGTCGGTGGCGACGATGTCGATGGTGCCGTCGGCGAGGGCCTCGCGCAGGGCCATGACGTCGCGCTCGGTGCGCAGCGGCGGGTTGACCTTGTAGACGGGGTTGTACGTGCGAGCCATCTCGTCCGTCAGAAGGAGGTGGTGCGGGGTGACCTCGGCGGTGACGTCGATGCCGCGGGACTTGGCCCAGCGCACGATCTCGACGGACCCGGCGGTCGACAGGTGGCAGATGTGCACGCGCGAGCCGACGTGCTCGGCGAGCAGGACATCCCGGGCGATGATCGATTCTTCGGCCACCGCGGGCCAGCCGCCGAGCCCGAGCTCCGCGGAGACGACGCCCTCGTTCATCTGGGCGCCCTCGGTGAGCCGCGGCTCCTGCGCGTGCTGGGCGACGACCCCGCCGAACGCCTTCACGTACTCCAGGGCGCGGCGCATGATCACGGCGTCGTCGACACACTTGCCGTCGTCGGAGAAGACGGTGACACCAGCGGCGGACTCGTGCATGGCACCGAGCTCGGCGAGCTTCTTGCCTTCCAGCCCCACCGTCACGGCGCCGATGGGCTGCACGTCGCAGTAGCCGGACTCCTTGCCGAGCCGGTAGACCTGCTCGACGACGCCCGCCGTGTCGGCGACCGGGAAGGTGTTGGCCATGGCGAACACGGCCGTGAAGCCGCCGCTCGCGGCCGCCCGGGTACCGGTCAGGACGGTCTCGGAGTCCTCACGCCCGGGCTCGCGCAGGTGGGTGTGAAGGTCCACGAGCCCCGGCAGCAGCACCTTCCCGCCGGCCTCGACGACCTCGGCACCCTCGGCGCTGAGCCCACTGCCCACGGCCTCGATGAACTCGCCGTCGATCAGGACGTCCTGCGGCTCGCCGCCGAGCACCTTCGCACCACGGATCAGGATCTTGCTCATGTTTCTTACTTCTCCTCGGTACGAGAGTGGGTGACGGCGGGCTCATTGCCGCCCAGCAGCAGATAGAGGACGGCCATGCGGATGGACACCCCGTTGGCGACCTGCTCGACGACCGTGCAGCGGTCGGAGTCGGCGACCTCGGCGGTGATCTCCATGCCGCGGACCATGGGGCCGGGGTGCATCACGATGGCGTGCTCGGGCATCTTCGCCATCCGGTCGCCGTCGAGCCCGTAGCGGCGCGAGTACTCGCGCTCGGTCGGGAAGAAGGCGGCGTTCATGCGCTCGCGCTGGACGCGCAGCATCATCACGGCGTCGGACTTCGGCAGCACGCCGTCCAGGTCGTAGCTGACCTCGCAGGGCCAGGTCTCCACGCCGACCGGCACCAGCGTGGGCGGTGCGACGAGGGTGACCTCGGCGCCGAGGGTGTGCAGCAGGTCGACGTTGGAGCGGGCGACGCGGCTGTGCAGGACGTCTCCGACGAGCGTGATGCGCTTGCCGTCCAGGTCCTGGCCGAGCCCGGCGTCGGGCCCGATCAGGCGCCGCCGCATGGTGAAGGCGTCGAGCAGCGCCTGGGTGGGGTGCTGGTGGGTGCCGTCACCGGCGTTGATCACCGGGGCGTCGATCCAGCCGGAGGTGGCGAGCCGGTAGGGGGCGCCGGAGGCGCTGTGCCGGATGACGACGGCGTCGACGCCCATCGCCTCCAGGGTCTGGGCGGTGTCCTTGAGGGACTCGCCCTTGGAGACGCTGGATCCCTTGGCCGCGAAGTTGATGACATCGGCGGAGAGGCGCTTCTCGGCGGCCTCGAAGGAGATCCGGGTCCGGGTCGAGTCCTCGAAGAAGAGGTTGCAGACCGTGCGGCCACGCAGCGCGGGCAGCTTCTTGATCGGCCGGTCGGCGACGCGGGCCATCTCCTCGGCGGTGTCGAGGATCAGGACGGCGTCGTCACGGGTGAGGTCGGCGGCCGAGATGAGGTGTCGCATCATCTGGAAGGCTCCGTAAGGCAGTTCAGGACATCAGGGGCCCGGGGGATCGCCCCGGTGAGGCGCAGGTCGGCACACGTGTGCGCACGCGAGGTGCACGGCGGCGTACGCGACGACGGGGTGCGGCTTGCTACTGCTCGCCGGGGGACGCGGCGGCGGGCTTGACCCCGAGCAGCACGGTGTCGCGACCGTCCTCCTCGGCAAGCTGGACCTTGACCGTCTCGCGCAGCGACGTGGGCAGGTTCTTGCCCACGTAGTCGGCGCGGATGGGCAGTTCACGGTGGCCGCGGTCGACGAGAACGGCGAGCTGAACCGCGCGCGGGCGGCCGATGTCGTTCAGGGCGTCGAGGGCGGCGCGGATGGTGCGGCCGGAGAACAGCACGTCGTCGACGAGGACGACGAGCCGGCCGTCGATGCCGTCACCGGGGATCTCGGTGCGGGCGAGGGCGCGCGGAGGGTGCATGCGCAGGTCGTCGCGGTACATCGTGATGTCGAGGGAGCCGACCGGGATCTTGCCGCCGGTGATCTCTTCGAGCTTGTCGGCGAGGCGCCGGGCGAGGAAGACGCCGCGGGTCGGAATGCCGAGGAGCACCACGTCGTCGGCGCCCTTGGCGCGCTCGACAATCTCGTGGGCGATGCGGGTCAGTACCCGCGCGATGTCCGGACCCTCGAGAACGGGCCGTGCGACATCGGGGTCGTGCGAGTCATGCGTGTCCATGGAAAAGGACCTCCTTCTCCGCCTCACGGGACGGACCTTAAAGGACGTCGAAATTGCGCCAACCACGGTACCAGGCCCGACAACGATGCTCACGCCGGCCCCCACCAAAGGAGCGGTATAGACCGTTCGGCTTGACGCAGACAAGTAACGCTGCGTAACCTCACAGTGAGTTACCAGTCTGCGTCCGGGGAGCTATATGTCCAGCGAATACGCCAAACAGCTCGGGGCCAAGCTCCGCGCCATCCGTACCCAGCAGGGCCTTTCCCTCCACGGCGTCGAGGAGAAGTCCCAGGGACGCTGGAAGGCGGTTGTCGTCGGGTCGTACGAGCGCGGCGACCGTGCCGTGACCGTACAGCGCCTCGCCGAGCTGGCGGACTTCTACGGCGTCCCGGTCCAGGAGCTACTCCCGGGCACCGCCCCGGGCGGCGCGGCCGAGCCCCCGCCCAAGCTCGTGCTCGACCTGGAGCGCCTGGCGCACGTCCCGGCCGAGAAGGCCGGCCCCCTGCAGCGCTACGCGGCGACGATCCAGTCCCAGCGCGGCGACTACAACGGCAAGGTGCTCTCCATCCGCCAGGACGACCTGCGCACCCTCGCCGTCATCTACGACCAGTCCCCCTCGGTCCTCACGGAACAGCTCATCAGCTGGGGCGTCCTGGACGCGGACGCGCGCCGCGCCGTGGCCCACGAAGAGGTCTGAATCCCTTCCTGGACTTCAGCAGAAACGTGCCGCCGGGGTGGCCGGATAACCACGCGGGGTTAGGCGACCCCCGCGCGGTAGTTATGTTTTACGCCACACGCCCCCCCCAGAAAAGCCCAGAAAAAACCCCGGGGCCCGCCCCC
>NZ_JBHYJB010000050.1:0-71207 GCF_042740175.1 Streptomyces sp. NPDC059009
TCGTGAACTCGTCCGGCGCCCCCGGCTTTTCGAGGACGGACATACCGCCGCGTCCCCACCCCGCCCCCACCACCGGCCCCGCCCCGCCCCGCCCCACTAGCGCCCGTCGGGCCCCAGCAGCACCTCGGCCCGCCACACCCCACCCAACTCCGCCCCCACCCAACTCCCGGCCCGCGCACGGAAGTCGGCGGCACCCAGCGCCCCCGCACCCTCAGGCACGGCACCCAGGAGCGGCGCCCCCGCGGCCACCGGCAGGTCAGCCACGTTGCAGCGGGACGCCAGGTCCGGCTCCGCGGGCCAGCTGCCCACGACCACGCCCAGCTGGCGCAGACCACGGCTACGCAGGGCCTCCCCGGTGAGAGCCGTCGTGTTCAGCGTGCCGAGCCCCGCCGAGGCCACCACCAGGACCGGGGCACCGAGAAGAGAAGCGACGTCGGCCAGCGTCGAGCCGCACTCGTCGAAGCGGACCAGGAGCCCACCCGCGCCCTCGACCAGGACCAGGTCGTGCTCCGCGGCCAGCTTCTCCGCGGCCTCGGCGATCTGCGGCGGCCGTACACAAGCCGCCCCGGCCCGCGCGGCCGCCCGCTCAGGGGCCAACGGCTCCGGGAACCGGGCGAGTTCCGCCGTCGTGAGGCCACCACCCACCAGCCGTACGACCTCGGCGGTGTCGCCCGGCTCACCCGGCGCGACACCGGTCTGCGCGGGCTTCAGCACCGCCACACTGCGCCCCGCGCCGAGCGCCACCGCGGCCACCGCCGCAGTGGTCACCGTCTTGCCCACCTCGGTGCCCGTCCCGGACACGATCACGATCGCCATGTCACGCCTCCCGCGCCACGGCGCACACCGCGCGCCCGATCCGCGCCACGTCGTCGTCGGAGGTGACGAACGGCGGCATCGTGTAGATCAGGTCCCGGAACGGCCGCAGCCACACGCCCTCGCGCACCGCCGTCCGGGTCGCCGCGGCCATCGCCGCCGCGTCCAGGGGCTGGTGGAGCTGGACCACGCCGATGGCCCCGAGCACCCGTACGTCACGGACGCGCGGCAACTCGGCGGCCTCGGCGAGGGTTTCGCCCAGCCCCGTCTCGATGCGCTTGACCTCGGCCTGCCAGTCCTGCCCGAGCAGCAGATCAAGAGAGGCGCCCGCGACGGCGGTGGCGAGGGGGTTGCCCATGAAGGTGGGCCCGTGGGCGAGGACGGGCACCTCGCCCCGCGAGATGCCGTCCGCGACCCGCGCCGTGCACAGCGTCGCCGCCAGGGTGAGATATCCGCCGGTCAGCGCCTTGCCCACGCACATCACATCGGGCGTGACCGCCGCGTGCTCGGCGGCGAACAGCGCCCCGGTGCGGCCGAAGCCCGTCGCGATCTCGTCGAAGACGAGCAGCACGTCATGGGCGTCGCACGCTTCCCGCAGCACCCGCAGATACGCGGGGGAGTGGAATCGCATCCCGCCCGCGCCCTGCACCACCGGCTCGACGATCACGGCGGCCAGCTCCTCGGCGTGCCGGGCGATCAGCTCACGCAGATGGTCCGCGTACGCCGCGTCGAAGTCGGCGTCGAAGCCGGCCGGCGGGGCGTCGGCGAAGATCTGCCGCGGCAGCACGCCCTGCCACAGCTCGTGCATCCCGCCGTCGGGGTCGCACACGGCCATCGGCTGCCAGGTGTCGCCGTGGTAGCCGCCCCGCCAGGTGAGCAGGCGCCGCTTCGCCGGGCGGCCGAGGGAACGCCAGTGCTGCAGGCACATCTTGACGGCGACCTCGACGGAGACCGAGCCGGAGTCCGCGAGGAACACATGCTCAAGTCCGTCCGGGGACATGTCGACAAGGCGCTTCGCCAGCCGGACGGCGGGCTCATGGGTGAGCCCGCCGAACATGACGTGGCTCATCCGGTCCAGCTGGCCGCGCGCCGCCTCGTTGAGCACCGGGTGGTTGTAGCCGTGGATCGCCGACCACCAGGACGACATGCCGTCGATCAGCTCGTACGTGCCGCCGCTGCCGTCCGCGACCCGCAGCCGCACCCCGCTCGCCGCCTCGACGACCAGCGGATCCTGCCGCCCGGGCATGGGCCCGTACGGATGCCACACATGACGGCGGTCAAGGTCAAGGATCTCGGTGACGGAGCCAGGAATCAGATCAGGCATTGGGAGCCAGATCCGTCCCCGCACCGCGCCGCCGCACCGCCACCAGGTCCGTGCGCGCCTCGGGCACCTCGGCCGGATCGGTGGCCTCCGCCGACGAGCCGCAGGGGCCGCACCCCCCGCCGTCGTGCGAACCACACCCCGCCCCGGCCGCATCCGCACGGTGCTTCGGCAGCGTCACCTGATCCGCGCCCTCGACCTCGAACCCGGCGTCCGCGATCATCTCCAGGTCCGCCTTGCCCGCCTGGCCCTCGCTGGTCAGGTAGTCGCCCAGGAAGATCGAGTTGGCGAGGTGCAGGGCCAGCGGCTGCATCGTGCGCAGATGCACCTCGCGGCCGCCCGCGATGCGCACCTCGACGTCCGGGCAGACGAAGCGGACCATCGCGAGGATCCGCAGACAGCGCTGCGGGGTGAGGTTCCACTCCTTGGCGAGCGGCGTGCCCTCGAAGGGGATCAGGAAGTTGACCGGCACCGAGTCCGGGTCGAGTTCGCGGAGCGAGTAGACGACGTCGACCAGGTCCTCGTCGCTCTCGCCCATGCCCGCGATCAGGCCCGAGCAGGCGGAGAGCCCGGCCGCGTGTGCCTTCTGCACGGTGTCGACCCGGTCCGCGTACGTGTGCGTCTTGGTGATCTGGCCGTACGTGGCCTCGGACGTGTTGAGGTTGTGGTTGTAGGCGTCCGCGCCCGCGCCGCGCAGCCGCTCGGCCTGGCCGTCGGAGAGCAGGCCGAGGCAGGCGCAGACCTCCACGCCCTCGTTCTGGTCCTTGATCGCCTTGATGGTCTCGGAGACCCGGTCCACGTCCCGGTCCGTGGGGCCGCGCCCGCTCGCCACCAGACAGACCCGCTTGGCGCCGCCCGCGAGCCCGGCGGCCGCGGCCTCGGACGCCTCGTCGGGCTTCAGCCAGGTGTACTTGAGGATCTCGGCCTTGGACCCGAGCCGCTGCGAGCAGTACGAGCAGTCCTCCGGGCACAGGCCGGACTTGAGGTTGACGAGGTAGTTGAGTTTCACCCGCCGCCCGAACCAGTGCCGCCGCACCTTGCCCGCGGCGGTGACCACGTCGAGCAGATCGTCGTCGGAGGTGGCCAGTACGGCCAGCGCCTCGTCGCGGGTCGGCAGTTCGCGCCGCAGACCCTTGTCCACCAGTGTGTTCAGGAGATCCATGGCGCTGATCCTTACGCACCCGCGGGCCCCTTGGCCATGGAGACTTCACACAAGAGCAGCGCTCTGGCGTGTGGCTCTTGCCACACCCTGGCCAGGGGAAATCGCGGCTATGGTCTGTGCACTGTCTACAAACACGGTTGCCTGTAAACATGCACGGCGCCCGTGTACACACGGCTCCGCCCCGGCCCGGCGGGCGACGACCCGGAGGCACCGGTGACGAGACCGATGAACGTGCAGGCCCCCTCGCACGCACCCTTCGACTGGATCGACACCCAGGCCCGCCGGCGCGAACAGGCCGGACTGGTCCGCACCCTGCGCCCGCGCCCCGCCCGGTCGCCGCTCCTCGACCTCGCGAGCAACGACTACCTGGGCCTGGCCCGCCACCCCGAGGTGACCGAGGGCGCGGCCGCGGCGGCCCGGCGCTGGGGCGGCGGCGCGACCGGTTCCCGCCTGGTGACGGGCTCGACCGAGCTGCATGCCCAACTGGAGCGGGAACTCGCCGAGTTCTGCGGCTTCGAGTCGGCCCTGGTGCTCTCCTCCGGGTACGCGGCGAACCTCGCTGCCGTCACGGCGCTCGCCCCGCACGGCTCCCTGATCGTGTCGGACGCGGACAACCACGCCTCGCTCATCGACGGCTGCCGGCTCGCCCGGGGCGCCACCCAGGTCGTGCCGCACGCGGACCCGGACGCGGCCCGCAAGGCGCTCGGCACCCACGCGGGCCCGGCCGTCGTCGTCTCCGACTCGGTGTTCTCCGTGGACGGCGACGCGGCACCGCTCGCTCAACTGGCCGCCGCCTGCCGGGAGTTCGGCGCCGGACTGATCGTCGACGACGCGCATGGCCTCGGGGTGCTCGGCGCGGGCGGGCGCGGCGCGGTGCAGGCGGCGGGGCTCGCCGGGGCGGCCGACACGGTCGCCACCGTCACCCTGTCGAAGTCCTTCGGCAGCCAGGGCGGCGCGGTCCTCGGCCCCGCGAAGGTCATCGACCACCTGGTCAACGCGGCCCGCACGTTCATCTTCGACACGGGTCTCGCCCCGGCGGCGGCGGGCGCCGCGCTCGCCGCGCTGCGCCTCCTGCGCCGGGAGCCCGAACGTGCCGCGCGGGCCCGCGCCGTCGCCGCCGAGCTGCATCAACGGCTCACGGCTGAAGGGCTGTCGGCGGTGCGACCGGACGCCGCCGTCGTCTCCGTACGGGCGCCGTCGCCGGAGGCGGCCGTGCGCTGGGCGGCTCAGTGCCGGGCCGAGGGGCTCGCCGTGGGGTGCTTCAGGCCCCCGTCGGTGCCGGACGGGATCTCGCGACTGCGGCTGACCGCCCGCGCCGACCTCGGCGAGACTCAGATCGCCGAGGCCGTACGGGTGATCAGCCGCAGTGCACCCTGAAGTACCTGTTCAACAGGTACCTGTCCCACAAGTATCTGATCAACCACCCCCCTACCCAAGGGAGTTGACGAACTCCTCCCAGCCGGCGGAGGTGAACAGCAGGGCGGGCCCCGCCGTGTCCTTCGAGTCGCGCACGGCGACCTGGCCCGTCAGCGCACCGGTGGTGAGCTGGGTGGTCTCGACACAGTTGTTCATGCCATTGCTGTGGCTGCTGCGCCGCCACAGCGCACCCCGGAGCGCCGTGCTGGAACGTACGTGCCGAGGCAGTGCGGTCATGGTGCCTCCTTACGCGCCGTCGCCTATCCCGGCGATGAAATCCGTTGATTCCTCGGGCGAAAGTGCTTGAGCGGTCACCGAGTTGAAGGCATCGGTGTATGCCTGGAGGTCTTCTTTCCGCTCGAGATAGAGGCTACTCGTCAAATGGTCGAGAACAACCACATCCAGATCAGCAATGTTCGGAAATGAGAAAATAACGAAAGGCCCGATGAGCCCACCGTGCTCTCCGGCGGCGAACGGAAGGACCTGAATCCGTACATGCGGCATTTCGGCCGCTTCCAGTAACCGCCTCAACTGCCCGTTCCGCACCCGCTCCCCGCCCACCGTGCGGCGCAGCACCGCCTCGTCCAGAACCACGCTCAGGCGCAGCGGCGCCGGCGCGCTCAGCACGTCCTGGCGCGCCATGCGCACCTCCACCAGCGCATCCACCTGCGCGTCCGGCAGCCCGTCGAGCGCCGCACGGGTCACCGCGCGGGCGTAGTCCTCGGTCTGCAGCAGGCCCGGCACCACCGAGGTCTCCAGCGTCCGCACCCAACTGGCCTGTGACTCAAGGCTGATGAAGTCCCGGTACGCGGGTGGCAGCAGCCCCCGGTAGGCGTGCCACCAGTGGTGGCGCCCGCCCTCGTCACCGGTGCCCGCGAGCGCCACGAGCAGCTCGCGCAGGTTCGGGTCCTTCACCTCGTACGCCTCGAGGAGCAGGCGCATGTCGTCCGGCTTCACGCCGCTGCGCCCGGTCTCGATGCGGCTCACCTTCGACTGGTGCCAGCCGACGCGGGTGGCGGCCTCGCCGCTGGTGAGCCCCGCTTCCTGGCGCAGTGCGCGCAGCTCGGCACCGAGCTTGCGGCGGCGCACCGCGGGTCCGTACTGCATGGCCGTCTCCTTCCGGCTCCATCCGGCTCATCATGGCTCCATTTCGGCCCGGACCGGCGGTACGGTCGAGTGTTCCCGGCGACCGTGGGGGAAGCGCCAGTCTGGTGCCCAAATACGGTCGGCCGTAGCAGAGTTCACCGCTTTGAGCGACAGATATATGCACATCTCGGTGGATCGCCACGCGTGAACGGCACGAGAGTGGCAGGCTGGCCGAAGCACCAGTCCGGGGCCGTCCTCGAAGCCATCCGTCATGCGTCGGCGTCCGGGCCCGGTTTGAAAGGGACAGCGACGCCATGGCAGACCATCAAGAAGCAACCGTCACTCTGCCGAGCGATCCTGCCTCGGTCTCCGCGGCCCGCAAACATGTCGCAAACGTTCTGACCGACTGGGGACTGCCGAGCGACGGCGAGACCGCGGACACGGTCCGCCTCATCGTCTCCGAACTCGCGACCAACGCCGTGCAGCACACCTTCGGCCAGTCACCCACCTTCACCGTCGACCTCGAGCTCGACCGGGACGAGCGCCTGCGCATCGGCGTCACCGACAGCCACCCCCGCTATCCCAAGCGGCTGCCCGCCGCCGTCCAGCAGGACAACGGCCGCGGCATGGTCATCATCCGCTGGCTCACCGCCGAGTGCGGCGGCAAGCTCACCGTCCAGCCCACCTCCGAGGGTGGCAAGACGGTCTGGATCAGCCTCCCTTGGACCCCGGCCCCGGTCCAGAGCTGAGCGCGCAGTCGACCACCGCCCTCTTCACCGGTCCCTCCACCCCCCTTCAGGGGCGCCCGAACGCACTCCGCAGCAGCGCCCGGAAGGTGTCCGCCGCGGGGCTCGGCTCGTCGGCGCGGTACACCACCGAGATGGTGCGCCGCAGATCGCCCGGCTCGAGGGCCCGCACCCCGACCGGCGCGGGCGCCGTCCGCGCCACCATCTCCGGTACGACGGCGACGCCGAGCCCCGCACTCACCAGGGCGCACACCAGCGCGTAGCCGGGAGTCTCGACGAGGACGGAGGGTGTGGCGCCCGCGCGGGCGAGGGCCGACTCCACCACCGTCCGGTACGGGTGCGAGGGCGCCATGCTGATCAGGGGCTGCCCGGCGAGCTCGGCCAGCGGCAGTCGCGCGGACCCGCTCGACAGCACCTGCCCCGGCGCGGTCACCAGGACCAACTCCTCGACCAGCACGGTCTCTTGGCCCACCGAAGCGGGCAACTGCGGTGGCTCCGCGGGCTGGTAGTAGTGGGTGAGGGCGAGGTCCACCTCGCCCTCCGCCACCGCCGCGATGCCGAGCGGCGGTTCATAGCCCGTGACGGTCAGCTCCACGTCCGGGTGGGCGCGCCGGAACGCGGTCAGGGCGGGCGGCAGCAGATGGATGCCCGCGGTCGTGAACGTGCCGAGCCGGAGCCGCCCGCCGGAGAGCCCCGCCACCTGCGCCAGCTCGTGCCGCGCCCGCTCCATCTCGTCGAGCACCCGCCGGGCCCGCGCGAGAAGGAGCTCGCCCGCACCCGTCAGCCGCGCCCCGCGGTGGTGGCGCACCAACAGGGCGGCGCCCGCCTCCCGCTCGAGCTTGGCGAGCTGCTGGGAGAGCGCGGGCACGGTGTAGCCGAGGCGCTCGGCGGCCCGGGTGATCGAACCGGCCTCGGAGACGGCGACGAGGGCGGCGAGGCGCGTCGGGTCGTACATGGGGAATTTCCTCGGCCGGGCTGAGCCTAAACGACTGCTTAAGTCAGACCCAGGATATTCCACATACCTGCTGAAGGCCCGGTCCAGGCACTCTGGGCCCCATGGACGCACAACTGCTCGCCTTCACCGGCCTCGCCGCCGCGCTCGTCGCCATGCCCGGCGCCGACTTCGCCGTCGTGGTGCGGCACGCCCTCGTCTCCCGCCGCTCCGGCGCCGTCTGCGCGCTCGGCATCGCGGCCGGGCTGCTCGTGCACACGGCGCTCGCGGTCGCGGGGGTCGCGGCGGTCCTCGCGTCCGTACCGGCGCTGTTCCGCGCGCTCCAACTGGTGGGCGGCGCCTATGTGCTGTACCTGGGGGTGCGGGCGCTCGAAGGGTGGGTGCGGACGCGCGGGACGGCGCGGGCACAGGCTCCGGACGCCGTGGCGGTGACGGATGTGCGGGGCGGGCTGCGCGAGGGCTTCCTCACCAACGCCCTGAACCCGAAGGCGTCGCTCACCTTCCTCAGCGTGCTGCCGCAGTTCGTGCCCGACGGCAGCCCGGCGATGCCCCGCACCCTGCTGCTCGCGGCGATCGTGGTGGCGCTCGCCGTGCTGTGGTTCCAGGCGGTGGCCCTCCTGGTGGACCGGCTCGGGGCCTGGCTGCGGCGGCCGCGCACCGCCCGCGCCATCGAGGGCCTCACCGGCACCGCGCTCGTCGCCCTCGGTCTGGCCCTGCTGTGCGAACCGCTCCTCGGCTGAGGCGCACCGATCCCCGGCGGACCGGCCGCGACGAGCGGCCCGCGCGCCGCACCAGCCGCGGCAGCACGCCCCACAGCGCGCCGCACATCAGGAGCGTCCCGGCGCCCGCGCCCACCCCGGCCGCCCGGCCCGCCGTCACGTCGACGACGAGCAGCACCGCCCCGCCGAGGGCGAGCACGAGCACGCCCATGCCGACCCCGGCGAGCCGGGAGGAGACCCGTACCACCAGCGGCTTGGCACCCTGGCGGAACAGCGCGCGGTGCAGGGCGGCGGGCGCCGTGAAGAGGGCGGCGGCCAGCACCGCGAGCAGCAGCGTGACGACGTACGTGCCGCGCTGCACGGTGTCGAGCGACGGGAAGCGCGGGGTGAACGCGAGCGACAGCAGGAACGCGAAGAGGATCTGGACGCCGGTCTGGGTGACCCTCAACTCCTGGAGCAGCTCGGAGAAATTGCGGTCGGCCCGCTGAAGTGGCGTCTCGTCGCGGGCCGTACAGAGGTGGCGGGCGGGCATGGCACACGAGTAGCCGCGCCCGCCCGCCTCAACCGTCCACGGGGACACGGGCTCCGCGGACGGGGGGGAGAACAGGGAGATCAGCGCACCCTGCCGTACCAGACGCTCTTGGTCCAGATCTTCTGCTTGCGCACCACGTCACCCGTCTTCGGCGAGTGCCAGATCTTGCCGCCGCCGGCGTAGATCCCGACGTGGTAGACGCTCCGGCCCGAGTGGAAGAACACGAGGTCGCCGGGGGCCCGCCGGGACTTCGAGATGTGGCGGGTCTTGTTGTACTGCTGCGCGGCGGTGCGCGGCAGCTTCTTGCCGGCCTTCTTGAACGAGTACAGCGTCAGGCCCGAGCAGTCGAACCGGTTCGGCCCGACCGCCCCATAGCGGTACGGAGAGCCCTTCTTGGAGGCCGCTACCTTGAGCGCTTTCGATGCGTGCGTGGCCGCTTGTGCGTCGCTTGCGAGGCCGGGAGCCACGATGGTCCCGCCCACCGCCGCGAGCGTCAGTGCCGACGCGGCGCCGGCCCTGGTGAGCAACGGAACACGATTCAGCGCAGTCATGCGCAACCCTTCGTCAACCGCCTGTGAAGGATGACCTGTCGGATTCGGGCTGGCGAAGTTGCCCGGCCGCGGTGTGCGGCTTCACCCCAAGGGCCGTCCGGATCAAGCCCGGTGGCCCGTCGTGCCTGGGTCCTCCACTCCTGCCGATGCATTCTTCGTCGACCGGTCATCCGGGCAGCGGCAGGACTCGGCGTCCGCCCGGACCGCCCCGCCGCGGTGGCGGGGGCTTGTCGTCGAAAGGGATCTTGACCCGTCAACCCCGAGAATTCCGAGCCGAATCGGCAGTTTGTGAGGCTCCTCACGACTGACCTGTTCGGGTGGACAGCGGTGAATGGGGGAAATCGGCGCGACGGCGGAGCATCGCTCGACCAGCACCGGAATCACGTATTCCGGTGTGCGCGTACAAACCTTGCGCAACTCTGGACCGCGTCCGGGCCGACGCCCGCCTACGCTGATCAGGGGACCACGTCTGGTCCGTTTCACGCCGCGACCGGACGGCGCGGCGCGGGGCGCGCGGCGCTCAATGGGCCGCGCGCCGACCGTCGACGGGCCCTCAACCCCCGTTCGGTGGCGGCACGGTGACGCGCTGTGACCGCCGTTCGCCGTCCAGCACCCGCAGGGCCTGGGCGAGCGTCGAGGCGTGCACCTCGCTCTCGCCGCGCTGGTGCATCAGGGCCAGCGCGTCCCGCAGTTGGGTCGCCTTGCCGACCAGCGCCTGGGCGGCGCGCAGTCCGCCGTACGTGGTGGTGGAGCGGGCCGGGTTGATGCGGCCGAGGAGGTCCACGGCCTCCAGGTAGCGGTCGATCAACTCGCCCTCGGCGCGCGTCAGCGCGGGCAGCGGCGGCAGTTCGGGCAGCATGCGCGGCTCACCTCGCGCCCGGCGTGGCGCCCTGCGCACCCCGGCGGCCCGGGACGACCCGGTCCACGAGTCCGTACGCGACGGCCTCGTGCGCGTCCAGGATCTTGTCCCGCTCGATGTCGGCGGCGACCCGCTCGGGGCTCTGCCCGGTGTGCCGGACGAGCAGCTCCTCCAAGAGGGCGCGGGTGCGCAGCAGTTCGTCGGCCTGGATCACCAGGTCCGAGGTCTGCCCCTGGATCGGCTCGGTGACCGTGGGCTGGTGGATCAGGACCCGGGAGCCGGGCAGCAGGGACCGCTTGCCCGGCGTGCCCGCGGCCAGCAGGACCGCGGCGGTGCCGGCGGCCTGGCCCAGGCAGACCGTCTCCACGTCGCAGGAGACGTACTGGAGCGTGTCGTAGATCGCGGTCATCGCGCTGAACGAGCCGCCGGGGGAGTTGATGTAGAGCGAGATGTCCCGGTCCGGCGTCTGGTGCTCCAGGTACATGAACTGCGCCATCACGTCGTTGGCCGAGGTGTCGTCGACGGGTGTCCCGAGGAAGACGATCCGCTCCTCGAGCAGCTTGGAGTACGGGTCCTGCGTGCGCACGCCCGAGCTGGTGCGCTCGGTGAACTCGGGCAGGACGTAGCGGGCGGTGGGGCGGTGTGCGGCGGTCATGAGTCCTCGTCTCCTCGGCGGCTGTCTGTACAAAATGTACAGGACGTACGTGACGTTATGATGGGGGTATGGCCTACGAGATTCCGGTGACGCAAGCCCGAGCAGAGTTCGCCGACCTGATCAACCGCGTCGTCTACGGCGGGGAGCGGGTCGTCGTCACCCGGCACGGCAAGCCGCTCGTCGCCCTGGTCTCAGCCGCCGACCTGCGGCGACTAGAAGAGCTCGGCGAGGCCGCGGAGCCGGCCGAGGAGCCGGTGATCAGCTCCGTGTCGACGGTGGGCACCTCGACGTCGGCCCGCCGCGAACAACAGCGCTTCGGCATCGCCGCCGAGCACCGGGGGCCGAACGCGTCCTAGCGAGAACGGAAGAGGCGGGGACGGAAGAGGCGAGAACGAAAAGGGGCCGTACGCCCCCGTCCGCTACAGCGGGGACGCACGGCCGTATCGAGGAGCCGGTGCCGCATCGAAGGGCCGGGCGATCAGCCGACCGGAGCCGCCTCCCGTGCCCCGGCGACGGCGGACTCCGCGCCCGCCGGACCGCCCCGCCCGCGCAACGCACCCAACAGCACGGCCAGCAGGCCGACCCCGGCCCACACCGCGAGGGTGAGCGCCGGGGTCATGGCCCGCGCGCCGTCGAAGTAGGAGACCGAGCGCAGCAGCGAGCCGCCCGCGCCCGGAGGCAGCAACTGGCCCAGGAAGCCCACGGGTTGAGGCAGCAGCTCGGGGGCGGAGGTCGCCCCCGAGAAGGGGTTGCCGAGCAGCACCATCAGGAAGGCGCCGACACCGATCCCGCGCGGCCCGAGCAGCGCCGCGCACCCGGCGACGGCGGCACCCACCGCGAGCGTGGAGAGGCCCAACACCCCTGCTTCCGCCCACCAGTTGCCGGTCAGCACGCCGAGCCAGCTGTGCGTGAGAGCCGCGCCGACCGCGCCGACTCCGGCGGCCGCCAGGACGAGGGCGAGGGCGGCCCGCGGGCCGCGCAGCTTCAGCAGCGTCACCAGGACCCCGGCCGCGACCCCCGCGATCGCCAGCGGCAGCACGCTCGCACCGAGCACGGAGCCGCGCGGGTCGGCCGCCGGCGCGGGCACCACATCCGTCACGGGTACCTCGGTCCCCTTCGGCGCCTGCCCGGCCACCGCGTGCTGGAGCAGCTGGGCGGCGACGGGACTCGCGGCGGACGCGGTGAGGAGCTTCGGCCCCTCGGCGGTGACGACGACCGCCCCGTACACGGTCCGGTCCTCGACGGCGGCGCGGGCCGCGGCCTCGTCGGCGTACCGGTGGACCTCGAACGCCCCGTCCTGCGCCTGGAGTTGGCGCTGCACGGGGGCGGTCGCGGCGGCGGGTCCCGCGAGCCCGAGCGGCAGGTCGCGCGGGGCGATCCGGGCGCCGGGCCAGGCGAAGGCCCAGAGGGCGAGGGCGGCCAGAACCGGGGCGAGGAGGGCCACCGCCACGATGCGGCGGGCCGGTGGGGGCGCGGCGGCGGGGGGCGTGGACATGGGTGTCTCCGGGAGGGAGTAGGAGGCGGCGGGCGAGGAGGGCCGGTCCCAACAGGCTCGGGAATCCTGGGAGTTGGCCCCGGAATTTAAAGAGAAGGATCGTTCGTTTTAGGTGGCCCACTGTGCTGGCGGTGGGCGCCGCTTGTCAAGAAGGAATGTTCGTTTTACGTTGGCGGCATGGCCCGCGTATCCCAGGAACACCTCGACGCGCGCCGCCGCCAGATCCTGGACGGCGCCGCCCGCTGCTTCGCCCACAACGGCTTCCATGCCACGTCGATGCAGGACGTCCTGAAGGAGGTCGGGCTCTCGGCGGGCGCCGTCTACCGCTACTTCGCGGGCAAGGACGAGCTGATCGAAGCCGTCGTGGCCGAGGTGCTCGAGGTCATACGGGGCATCTTCGAGGAGGCTGCCGGGCAGACCCCGCCTCCGCCGCCCGACGTCCTGGTGGGGGCGGGGTTCCGGGACGTGCTCGGCGGCGCTGCCTACTCCGTGGCGGGTGAACCGTCGTTCCTGCCGCGGCTGATGGTGCAGGTGTGGACGGAGACGCTGCGCAACGACGGGCTCTCGGCGCTCCTGCGCGAGGGGTATGCGCGCGTGTCCACGGCCTGGATCAAGATCGTCGAGGGCTACCAGGCGGCGGGCATGATGCGCGCCGACATCCCGGCCGAGCACGTCGCGCGGACCATGATCGCGACGGCGCAGGGGTTCGCCGCCCAATTGGCGCTTTTTGGCGAAGAAGTCACTGTTGAGGCACTGCAGGACGGACTGCGCGGGTTGATGAGCATGACGGAGCCCCGCTGACGGTCACGAGCCGCCGAGGATCATGGGCCGGTGACGATCGGCGGTGAGTATGGCGGAGACCTACTGCTGGTCATCGGCCGGTCAAGGGATGGTTAACCTCCCTGAAACTCCTTCCAACTACCCTCCCATCCCACGCCACCTGGGGTTTTTGTAGCCGGGGTGCGCATGATCGCACCCAATTCTTGTGTGTTACATCTATACCTGTCGCGGTGGCGCGGCGACCGGACCCCGCACGGTTCGGAGTGAGAGCTGTGAGGTGGGATACGTGCAACTGACCCCGCACGAACAGGAGAGGCTGCTCATCCATGTGGCCGCCGACGTGGCCGAGAAACGAAGGGCGCGGGGACTGCTGCTCAACCATCCCGAGGCCATCGCCCTGATCACCTCCCACATCCTCGAAGGCGCCCGAGACGGCCGGACGGTGGCCGAACTGATGTCGTCGGGACGGAAGCTGCTCACCCGTGACGACGTCATGGAGGGCATCCCCGAGATGATCCACGACGTCCAGGTCGAGGCCACCTTCCCGGACGGGACCAAGCTCGTCACCGTCCACGACCCCATCGTCTGACGGGAGTTCCTGCCATGCATCCCGTCACGCCCGCCACCCTGCACGGCCTCGTGCCCGGTGAGATCCTCTTCGCCGACGATCCCGTCGCCTTCAACGAGGGCCGCGAGGTCACCCGCCTCACCGTCCTCAACGCCGCCGACCGCCCCGTCCAGGTCGGCTCCCACTACCACTTCGCCGAGGCCAACCCGGGCCTCGACTTCGACCGCGGGGCCGCGCACGGCAAGCGGCTCAACATCGCCGCGGGCACCGCCGTGCGCTTCGAGCCCGGCATCCCCGTCGACGTCGAACTCGTCCCGCTGGGCGGGGCGCGCATCGTCCCGGGTCTGCGCGGCGAGACGGCCGGAGCCCTCGACGGGACCGCAGGGGCCCGCAAGCAGACCGGAGCCGCCCTCCACGAGACCGGAGGAGCCTCCGATGCCTGAGCTGTCCCGCGCCGCGTACGCCGATCTGTTCGGCCCCACCACCGGCGACCGGATCCGGCTCGCCGACACCGATCTGCTGATCGAGATCGAGGAGGACCGCTCCGGCGGCCCCGGGCGCTCCGGCGACGAGTCCGTCTTCGGCGGCGGCAAGGTCATCCGCGAGTCGATGGGCCAGTCCCGCACGACCCGCGCCGAGGGCGCCCCCGACACGGTCATCACCGGCGCCGTGATCGTCGACCACTGGGGGATCGTCAAGGCCGACATCGGCATCCGCGACGGCCGCATCACCGGCATCGGCAAGTCCGGCAACCCCGACACGATGGACGGCGTCCACCCGGACCTGGTCATCGGCCCGGAGACCGAAGTCATCGCGGGCAACGGCAAGATCGTGACCGCGGGCGGCATCGACACCCACATCCACTTCATCTCGCCGACCATCGTCGACGAGGCGCTCGCCTCCGGCGTCACCACCCTCATCGGCGGCGGCACCGGCCCGGCCGAGGGCAGCAAGGCGACCACGATCACGCCCGGTTCATGGCACCTGGCCCGCATGTTCGCGGCCCTGGAGAACAGCCCCGTCAACATCGGCTTCCTCGGCAAGGGCAACACGATGTCGAAGGACTCCATGCGCGACCAGCTGCGCGCCGGCGTCCTCGGCTTCAAGATCCACGAGGACTGGGGCGCCACCCCCGCCGTCATCTCCGCCTGCCTGGACATCTGCGAGGAGTCCGGCGGTCAACTCGCCGTCCACACCGACACGTTGAACGAGGCGGGCTTCGTCCAGGACACCTTCGACGCCGTCGCCGGACGCACCCTGCACGCCTTCCACGTGGAGGGCGCGGGCGGCGGCCACGCCCCCGACATGATCACGGCGGTGTCCCTGCCGAACATGCTCCCGGCGTCCACCAACCCGACGCGGCCGCACACCGTCAACACCGTCGAGGAGCACCTCGACATGCTGATGGTCTGTCACCACCTCAACCCGGCGGTGCCCGAGGACCTGGCCTTCGCCGAGTCCCGCATCCGCCCCACCACGATCGCGGCCGAGGACATCCTCCACGACCTCGGTGCCATCTCGATCATGTCGTCCGACTCCCAGGCGATGGGCCGCATCGGCGAGGTCGTGATGCGCACCTGGCAGACCGCACACGTCATGAAGCGCCGCCGCGGCCACCTGCCCGGAGACACCCGCGCCGACAACCACCGGGCCCGCCGCTACGTCGCCAAGTACACGATCAACGCGGCGATCGCCCAGGGCGTGGAACACGAGATCGGCTCGGTGGAACACGGCAAACTGGCCGACCTGGTCCTGTGGGACCCGAAATTCTTCGGCGTGAAACCCCAAGTGGTCCTGAAGGGCGGCCAGATCGCCTACGCGCAGATGGGCGACGCCAACGCGTCCATCCCCACCCCCCAGCCCATCCTCCCGCGCCCCATGTTCGGCGGCCACGGCAAGGCCCCGGCCCGGAACTCGTACGCCTTCGTGACCGAGACGGCACTGGCCGACGGCCTGCCCGAACGCCTCGGCCTGGAGCGGGAGTTGCTCCCCATCCGCTCGACCCGCGGCCGCACCAAGTCGGACATGCGCGAGAACGACGCACTGCCGCGCGTGGAGGTGGCCCCCGACAGCTTCGCGGTCACGATCGACGGCGAGCTGGTCGAGCCGTCACCGGCGTCGGAACTCCCGTTGGCGCAACGCTACTTCCTCTTCTGACGGTCAGTAGGGACGGCGAATCAACCATGTCCAGAGCCGCACTCCTGGTCCTGGCCGACGGCCGCTTCCCCGCCGGTGGGCACGCCCACTCCGGCGGGGCGGAGGCCGCGGTCAAGGCGGGCCGCATCACCGGGGCGGCGGACCTCGAGGAGTTCTGTCGGGGCCGGCTCCACACGACGGGCCTGGTGTCCGCGGCACTGGCCGCGGCCGCCGCGAGCGGCGCCGACCCCTTGGACCTCGACGAGGCCGCCGACGCCCGCACCCCGTCACCGGCCCTGCGCACTGCGGCACGCCGCCTGGGCCGCCAGCTGCTGCGCGCCGCCCGCTCGACCTGGCCGACCCCCGAACTCGACGCCCTGGCCCGCCAGTTCCCCAAGGGCACCCACCAACCGATCGTCCTCGGCCGCACCGCGAGAGCGGCGGGCCTCACCCCCGAGGACGCCGCGTACTGCTCCGCGTACGAGAACATCAGCGGCCCCGCGACGGCGACGGTGCGGCTGCTGAGCCTGGACCCGTTCGAGGCGACGGGGGTGCTGGCGCGGCTGGCACCGGAGGTGGACGCGGTGGCGGCGCGGGCGGGGGAGGCGGGGTGCCGCGCGGCGGCGTTCGGCGCGGACGAACTCCCGGCCGGGTCGGCGCCGTTGCTGGAGATCGGGGCGGAGGCGCATGCGGGCTGGCCGGTCCGCTTGTTCGCGTCGTAGGGGCCTCAAGGGGCGACGGGGGACACGACGCAGGCCCCCACCCCTCACCCTCCCCCCCCCACACACACAAACACGCCTACACATAGACATACACATACGGAGCACCCATCATGCACCTCGACCACACCCACAACCCCGCCAACGAGATCAGCGCGGACGCACACCGTGCGAACGGCACCCGCCGCGCCCTCCGCATAGGGCTGGGCGGCCCCGTGGGCTCCGGCAAGACGGCCACCGTCGCGGCGCTCTGCCACGCCCTCCGCGCAGAACTCTCGCTCGCTGTCGTCACGAACGACATCTACACCCGCGAGGACGCCGAGTTCCTGCTCCGCGAGGCGGTCCTGCCCCCCGAGCGGATCACCGCCGTCGAGACGGGCGCCTGCCCGCACACGGCGATCCGCGACGACATCTCCGCCAACCTCGAGGCGGTCGAGGACCTGGAGGACGAGGTCGGTCCGCTCGACCTGATCCTCGTGGAGTCCGGCGGCGACAACCTCACGGCCACCTTCTCCAAGGGCCTGATCGACGCGCAGATCTTCGTGATCGATGTGGCGGGCGGCGATGACATCCCGCGCAAGGGCGGCCCCGGCGTCACGACCGCCGACCTGCTGGTGGTCAACAAGACCGACCTCGCCCCGTACGTCGGCTCGGACCTGGCCAGGATGGCGGCAGACGCCAAGGCGGCACGCGCCGAACTGCCGGTCATCTTCCAGTCCTTGAGGTCGGACGAGGGCGTGACCCCGGTGGCGGAGTGGGTCCGCGCGCAGTACAGGTCCTGGACCACGGAACACAGGCACGCGTCGGCATGAGCACGAGCACAGTACAGAGCCCGCAGAGCCCACAGAGCCCGCTGAGTCCGCTGAGCCCACCCGGTCCGGCCGGTCCGGCCGGACCGCCGGGAAACGCGACGACGATCCCGCACGCCCACACCCCCTCGACTCCCCCCGCCGGGGTACAGGCAAGGGCCCGCATCATCGCCCGCCCCGACGCCCACGGCGGCACCGCACTCCCCGTACTGGAGGGACAGGCCCCACTGGCCCTGCGCCGCACCCGCTCGCACGGCCCGGGCGCGAGGGTCACGCTGGTGGGCGCGATGAGCGGCCCACTGGGCGGCGACCACCTCACGGTGGAGACGGAAGTGGCGGACGGCGCCAGCCTCTCGGTCGACTCGGCGGCGGCGACGATAGCCCTGCCGGGCCAGGGGACCGACAGCCAACCGGCCCGCTACGACGTACGCCTTCGGGTCGGCGAAGGAGCGGAACTCCGCTGGCTCCCCGAGCAGTTGATCTCCGTACGGGACAGCGACTTGCGGGTGACGACGCGCGCCGACCTGGCACCCGGCGCCCGACTGGTACTGCGAGAGGAACAGGTACTCGGCAGAACATCGGAGGACGCGGGCCGCCTCACCAGCCGCCTGACGGTACGCCGCGCCGGCCGCCTCCTGCTCGACCAGGAACTCTCCTGCGGCCCCGGCGCCCCGGGCGGCTGGGACGGCCCCGCGGTACTGTCCGGCCACCGCGCGGTGGGCCAACTCATCGTCGTATCCCCGGACTTCGAGACGACCCCACCACTCCCCGAACTCCTGGGCGAGTGGGCCGCGGCAACACCCCTGTCCGGCCCCGCGGTACTGGTCACGGCGGTGGCCCCGGACGCCCAGCAGGTACGCCGTGTCCTGGACGAGGCGCTCAGGAAGTGGGCCTGAACGCCTCAACCGCCGTCCATGGTTCGGGGGGGGGCAGCGCTGATCGCTGCGACCGTCACTGCCGCCGGCTGGATGGCCAATCACGTGCTGTCCGCCCGAAGCGATCGGAGGCGGAGGCAGGCTGAAGCGAGGCTCGCCCACGTAGAGAACCAACTGGAGCAGCTCTACGGACCACTCCTGTTCTTGGTCGAGGAGGGGCGGTCGGCCTTCCACGAATTCTGCGACACCCTCGGGCGCAACCACGTGTTTGCAACTGACACTCCGATCAGCCCGGAGGAACGAGACCTTTGGTTGTTCTGGGTTGATCACGAGTTCATGCCGCGCAACGAAGCGATCCAGAAGCTCCTTTCCCTAAACGCGCACCTCATCGTGGGTGACCGGATGCCCGGTTCCTTCATGGCGTTCATCGAGCACTACAACTCGTGGCGCGTGACCCATCTGCGGTGGAAGGAAGAGGGAGCGCCGTACTCGTGGCATTCCAAGGCCAACTGGCCGCGGTCGTTCGAGACTGAAGTGATCGAATCGTACGGACGGCTCAAGAGACTGCAGATCCAGATGGCCGGCCTGGTGAGGGGCATGGAAGCTTGATTGTGTCTTCGCCGGTGGAATGCGCGACATGAGGTGAGGAAGCGCGGTGATGGGCCGGGCTGTTGGCGAGTCCCGGCCGTGAGATCTTGTGGAGCGCGGCTTGTTCAGGGCCCTCAGCTTGGGCAGCTCGGGTGTCCTAACAGCTACTCGACCGCTGACCTGTGGTGAGGGGACTTGGCGATCTTCGGCCACGGCGATCGGCTATCCGGCGTTCCGGTGGCTCCCCGTTCTACTTGGTGGAGACACCCGTAAGGGGCGTGCTCGCGGCGGGCGCTGAGATCGCGCACGACGCGCGCCTCCACTCCGGCTGATCAACACCTTGTGACCCAGTCGACCTGCTGATGCCATATCAGCGGCAGCAGCGGGGACAGCTTCGACATGGGGGTGGACGTGAGCGATCTGAAGGTCGTCGCATGGAAGCGGTACGGACAAGATCGGCTCTACGTGAACCTGCCGGACGGCACGTCCGTCGCATGGGCCGACCGGCGCACGGGCAAGGTCACGTTCCTTGTGGAGCAGTACCGACATGAGGCTCTCGACCTGCTCCGCCCCCAGCTCACCCAAGACGTGAGCCCCACGCCCGTGGCAACTCCGGCACGACCCCCTCGCAAGCAAGAGGCCGTCATGCCAACGCAGTTACCCCCGCTGACCCCACAAGACGATCTCGCGTCGAACCGCCCAGGAACCGCGTTACGAGAGCTCCTCGACACAGAAGGCCCCACCCCCGGTCAGCGCATCCTCAACTGGCTGCTGCGACGGCAGACGAAGTGGGACTCCTACCGCAAAGGACTGGCCGGTGAACTCCGCGTCGGTGCCGAGCTGGAGCGGCTCACACGCCGAGGATGGCGCGTCCTGCATTCCATAGAGCTGCCCCGGAAAGTGGACATCGACCACCTGGTCATCGGCCCCGGCGGAGTCTTCTGCATCAACACCAAACACCACCTGGGCAAAGCCGTCTGGGTCGGCGACGAGATGGTGCGCATCAACCACGGCAAGCCACAGCCGTACGGCCGTAAGAGCAAGGCGGAGGCTCGCCGCGTACAGGATGTGCTTGAGCACCACCTCGGTATTCCGGTCCCAGTGGAGCCCGTGCTCGTGTTCGTCGGCGTCACACGCCTCGAAAAGGTCGCGACTCAGCTCGCCGTGCGCGTGTACCGCGAACGGGAGGTGTCCGCGCTCGGCCCGCTCTCAGGGGTACTCGATCCCGAGCAGATCGATGCCATCTACGCCGTGGCCCGGCATCGACGCGCATGGCTGATGGCCTGACCTCGGCGATACGCAGTTGCACCTCACGACTGGTCGGTCAATCCAGCAGAGCCCCGCGAGACGGAGCCCGAGGCCCGAGTCCATGGAGGACGGGGCCTCTGACTTGGGTGATCCGCTGACCGGTTGGAGCGACTCCGTTTATCGGATTGGCAAAGAACCCACGTCGCGTCTGTTCCCAGAGGGTCGACAGACGGAAAGATCCCCGTACTGCGTACTGATCGAAACGATGTGCGGGAGGCCCCACTTGAGACGGACCCAGAGGACACTTCGGAACCGGCGGACGGTGACGCTCGGTTCTGCCGGGGCGCTCGTCACGGCGACGCTGATAGCAGGTGCGATGGCGGCGCCCTCGGCCAGCGCCGACGCCCACGCGCGGGCCGGCAAGGACCGGGAGGCGCGCGGTGCCTCGATCGCCGCCGCGCGTGCGGCGAAGGCCGGGATCGACTGGAAGGACTGTCCCGCCGACTGGGGCATCGCCAAGCCCATCCAGTGCGGCTACGTCAGCGTGCCGCTCGATTACGCCAAGCCGTACGGCAAGCAGATCAAGCTCGCCGTCGACCGCATCGGCAGCACGGGGACCAAGAAGGAGCGGCAGGGCGCCCTCGTCTACAACCCCGGTGGCCCCGGCGGCTCCGGCATGCGCTTCCCCACCCGCGTCACCACCAAGAACCCGCTCTGGACGAAGGCTTCGAAGGCGTACGACTTCGTGGGCTTCGACCCGCGCGGTGTCGGGCACTCGACGCCGATCTCCTGCGTCGACCCGCAGGAGTACGTCAAGGCTCCCAAGGCTGATCCTGTGCCGGACTCCGTCGCCGACAAGAGCGCGCAGCGCAAGCTCGCCAAGGAGTACGCGGACGGCTGTGCCGAGCGCAGCGGCGAGATGCTTCCGCACATGACCACGCCGAACACCGCGCGCGACCTCGACGTCATCCGCGCCGCCCTCGGTGAGAAGAAGCTCAATTACTTGGGTGTGTCCTACGGGACCTATCTCGGTGCCGTGTACGGCACCCTCTTCCCGGGGCACGTCCGGCGCATGATCGTCGACAGCGTCGTCAACCCCTCGCGCGAGAAGGTCTGGTACCAGGCCAACCTCGACCAGGACGTCGCCTTCGAGGGGCGCTGGAAGGACTGGACGGCGTGGGTCGCGAAGAATGACGCGACGTTCCACCTCGGTGACAGCCAGGCCAAGGTGCAGCAGCAGTGGGAGAAGCTGCGGGCGAGTGCGAAGAAGAGCCCGATCGGCGGCCTTGTCGGGCCCGCCGAGCTGACCTCCTTCTTCCAGAACGCCCCGTACTACGACTCCTCGTGGGTGCCGACCGCCCAGACGTGGAGCAAGTACGTCGCCGGTGACACCAAGGCCCTGGTGGACGCGGCAGCCCCGGACATGTCCGACACCAAGGGCAACATCGCGTCCGAGAACGGCAACGCCGTCTACACCGCGGTCGAGTGCGCCGACGCCAAGTGGCCCACCAGCTGGAAGAAGTGGGACCGGGACAACACCCGGCTGCACAAGGACTATCCGTTCATGACCTGGGCCAACGCCTGGATGAACCTGCCCTGTGCCACCTGGCCCACCAAGCAGCAGACCCCGGTGAACGTGAAGACCGGCAAGGGGCTGCCGTCCGTGCTCATCGTGCAGTCCGAGCGCGACGCGGCCACGCCCTACGAAGGCGCCGTCGAGCTGCACAAGCGCTTCAAGGGCTCCCGTCTGATCACCGAGAAGGACGCGGGCTCGCACGGCGTCACCGGGCTCACCAACCCGTGCGTCAACGACCGCGTGGACACCTACCTGCTCACCGGCAAGACCGGCGCCAAGGACGTGACGTGCACCCCGCACGCCACGCCCAAGCCGTAGAAGTAGAAGTAGAAGTAGGAGTAGCAGTAGTCGTAGCAACAGCCGTTGACGGTGGTGCTATTGGGAGATCGCCTCGGTCCTTGGACCTGCGATCTCCCGGTAGTCCGCCGTGCGCAGCGCCAGCGAGCGGTCCAGGCGCGCCGCGTTGAAGAAGATCTCCTCCTGCCCCAACAGGGCCGGATCCACGACCAGTTCGAGCTCCGGGTCGAAGGAGAACGGCAGGATCGTGCCGCTCACGCTCCCCGCGAGTCGCTCCGCGACCTCCTGCGTCGCGAACCCGACGTACGTGCCCGCGTGCAGCGCCTTCACCGCGTTCAGGTCGACCCGCCGGTCGCCGGGCACCACCGCGAGGACGTACCGCTTCGACTTCTTGCCCGTCTTCACCATCACCACGATGCACTTGGCGGCCTGCGCGAGCGTGTTGCCGCGCAGCGCGCTCACCTCTTCCGTGGCGCCCTGCGGCGCGTGCTCGATGACCCGGTACGTGGCGCCGTGCTCATCGAGCAGCCCGATCAGCTTGGTGTAGTGACCGTGGTCGTGGTCGTGGTCGGGGTTGTGCTCCTCGGTCATTTTCTCTCCCGGTCCTCTCCCGCGGCGGCAGTTGGTCCTGGCCGGGATCGTACGCCGGGCTCGTACACCCGGCTCAACTCAGGGGCATCCGCGGGAACTTGCGCGGGGCCGCGGCCTTCTCGCCCTCCTGCGCGGCTTCCTCCGCCTTCACGACAGCCGCGTACTTGTCCACGTACTCCTGTCCGGACAGGCCCAGGATCGCGTACATGATCTCGTCCGTGACGGCCCGCAGGACGGCCTTCTCGTGGTCCATGCCCACGTAGCGGGAGAAGTCGAGCGGGGCGCCGAAGCGGATCGTGACGCGCCGGAAGTTCGGCACCACCTGGCCCGGCGGCTGGGCCTCGAACGTGCCGATCATCGCGCACGGGATCACCGGCACCTGCGCCCGCAGCGCCATCGCCGCGACCCCCACCTTGCCCTTGTAGAGCCGCCCGTCGTGCGAGCGCGTCCCCTCCGGGTAGATGCCGAGCAGTTCGCCCCTGCTCAGCACCCCGAGTCCCTTCCGGATGGCAGCCTGCCCCGCCTCCTTGCCGGAGCGGTCCACCGGGATCTGCCCGGCGCTGCGGAAGAACCCCGCGGTCAGGCGGCCCTTGATGCCGGGGCCCGTGAAGTACTCGGCCTTCGCGAGGAACGTGATGCGGCGCTTGATGATGGCGGGCATCAAGAAGTGGTCCGAGAACGACAGATGGTTGCCCGCGATGATCGCCGCGCCGGACTCCGGAATGTGTTCGAGCCCTTCGATGCGGGGCCGGAACATGAGGCGCAGCAGCGGTCCCAGGATCACGTACTTGAGCACGTAGTAGAACAAGGGGGCGCTCCTCCCTCGGGGCGGATGGCTCCACCGCAGCGTTCTAGCAGGTCAACCGGCCTGATGTGGGGGGCCAGTGTAAGTGCCCGCGCGGCTGCCCGGAACCGTGTCCGATCGGATTGGTGCGGTCCTTTCCGCGTCGCCGTTGGTCCCTGCCGCGTCGCCCTTGGCCCTTCCGCGTCGCCGCTGGTCCTTTCCACGTCGCCGCTCCCGGGCGCGGTACCACTGGTGCGCCACCACCAGCGCCAGCGCGATCTCCACCATGTCCCCGGCGTAGTACATGACGCGCCCGGCCAGGTGCAGGTCGGTCGTCGTGTACGCGGTTCCGGGCGGACCCTCCGCGTACAGCTGCTTGGCGAGGACCGTGTGGGCCGTTGCGGCGCCGAGCAGCGCGGCGGTGCGCAGGGGGAGGGCCGCCCGGTGCCGGAGCGGGTCCAGGGCGAGCACGGAGAACGTGAACAGGGTTCCGGCCGCGAAGAGATGGACGTGGAGGAGCGGGGTGTGGTGGATGCCCGGCGGCAGGGGAGCGCGGTAGAGCAGCCACAGCCCGCCGATGTCGACCGCCGCCGCGACCGGTGGGAACAGGAGGACGGTGAGCGGCCACGATCGCGTCACCGCCATGAGCCGGCGCCGCGCTCCCACGGGCAGGGCCCGCAGGGTCAGCGTCACCGGGCGGGCGAGCGCGAACAGCAGCGGTGCCACCATGCCCGCTGCCACGTGCGCCGCCATGTGGGCGGTGAACGGCGGCAGTTGGGAGCCCCATGGCACGGCCGCCGCACCGATCTGCTCCGTACCGGTCTGCTCCGCACCGGTCCGCTCCACACCCGTCGGTCCCGTATTCATCGGCATCGCGATCGGCATCGCGCCGCCGATCAGTACCGCCCCGATCAGCGCCGCCCCGATCAGCGCCGCCCCGGCCAGGACCGCCGCCGCCTCCCGCCGCCGCGGCCAGCGGTCGCCGCGCCGCCGCAGCCGCCGGGCGGCCAACGCGTACAGCCCGCAGCAGGCGAGGACCGCGACAACCGTCATACGCGGGGTATGCGGGGTACGCGGCGTGCACGGGGTATGCGGGGTACGCCTCGCGCGG
Source organism: Streptomyces sp. NPDC059009 (assembly GCF_042740175.1). Classification (NCBI taxonomy): domain Bacteria; kingdom Bacillati; phylum Actinomycetota; class Actinomycetes; order Kitasatosporales; family Streptomycetaceae; genus Streptomyces; species Streptomyces sp. NPDC059009. The sequence goes on from NZ_JBHYJB010000050.1 coordinate 24,390, forward strand.
CCAGGCGGCCGGCGCGTCGGCGGCGGACGCGTAGTCGGGGGTCACGCCGACGGCTGCTCCGGCGGACCCGCAGCCAGAGCAGCAGCCCGTACGCGAGGAAGCACCCGGCGATCAGGTTCCAGACCCAGTCGTACGGGGCCGGATCGACGCCGTAGCGGATCTGGTGGACGCGGAGCACCTTGTGCTGGAACGTCCCGTCGTACAGCTGGAAGCCGCCGAGACCCAGGAACGTCCCCGACCACCACGCGGCCCGCACCGGACCGCCCCGGCGCCGGAGTTCCGCGTACAGGACAAGGCCCGCCACGATCGCCAGCCAGCCCCCGGCGTGGAAGAGCCCGTCCGAGACGAGCCCGATACCCGGTGTCGACCTGTCGTAGAAGTGGTGCCAGTGCAGCAGCTGATGGAAGACGGTCTCGTCGACGAAGGCCGCGAAGCCGACCCCCACGAGCAGACCGCTGATCAGTGAGCGCCTCTCCATGCGCTCCGAGTGCCCCGGGCGGGCGCGCCGAAGCACACGCATGGGCGACCTGTCGGCGAGTCCCCTTGGGGAACGGGGGCCAGAAGGGTGGCCTGGCCCGCATGACACTCCGCACCCCGCGCGCCGGACTCCGCACGCCGCCCAGCACACTCCGTTCGCGCACCGCACTCCGTGGCTCACGTCGCACCGCACGTCGCACCGCACTCCGCGCCTCGCGCACCACGCTCCGCCCGGCCGTCGCCGTCGCACTCCTCGCCCTGACCGCCGTCACCGCCACCACGGCGGCCGTCTCGCCCGCCGCCGCGTCCGTCCCCACCCCGCCCCGCGGCGTCTTCCTCACTGTCTCCGGCGACGAGAACACCTGGATCCGCGGGGTCCTGCTCCGCTGCGCGCCCGAGCCCTCGGGCCATCACCCGCGCGCCGCCGCTGCCTGTGCCGCGCTCGACGAGGTGCACGGTGACTTCGACGCGCTGCGGGGCGAGCCGCGGATGTGCACCAAGGAGTTCGACCCGGTCACGGTCAGCGCCACCGGGACCCACCGCGGGCGGATGACGGGCTGGCACAAGACGTACCCCAACGCCTGCGTGCTGCTCGCGGAGACGGGCCCCGTCTTCGACTTCTGAGACCCCCTGAAACCCCCTGAACCCCCCTGACCTGAGACCTGCTGAGACTCCTGGGACTTCTCCGACTCACGGGTTGCCGCGCGACACCACCATCCCCAGCGTCAGCATCAGCAGCACGACCCAGCCGAACCACAGCCACCCACTGCTGCCGAGCGCGGTGGAGTAGGCCGTCACCACCACCAGACCCCCGATGGTGAGCACGCCCATCGTCTTCGTAGATCCAGGCACAGCAATGCCTCCTCCCAGGAGCCCGAGCGCATGGAGTGCGCCAGGGCCGAGGTCCGAAGAACATCGTGGACCGGGAGGAGGCATTGCCGCTAGAGCCTGATCGCCGGTTGACCGGTCACCGGTGGGTGCCGGGCCGGGCTAGCGGCCGCGTGACGCCAGCGAGGCCAGATACGCGTTGTACGCCTCCAGCTCCTTGTCGCCGTCCCGGTCCGCGGCGCGGTCCTTGCGCCGGGCCTCGCGGTCCTCGGACTTGCGCCACTGGAAGAGCAGAGCGACCAGGACCACCACGGACGGGATCTCGCTGAACGCCCAGGCGATGCCGCCCGCGGCCTCCTGGTCGGAGAGCGGGTCGATGCCGAGCGAGGCGGGCGGGTGCATATAGGTGCCGATCATCGGCTGGGTCGCCATCATCAGCGCGATGCCGAAGAACGCGTGGAACGGCATGCCCGCGAACAGCTCCAGCATCCGCATCACATAGCCGGGCCGGTGCGGGCCCGGGTCGACGCCCATGATCGGCCAGAAGAAGACCAGGCCGACCGCGAGGAAGTGCACCATCATCCCGATGTGGCCCGCCTTGGACTCCATCAGGGTGTCGAAGAGCGGTGTGAAGTAGAGCGCGTACAGGCTCGCGATGAACAGCGGGATGGTGAACGCGGGGTGCGTGATGATCCGCATGTAGCGGCTGTGCAGCAGCCAGAGCAGCCACTCGCGCGGCCCCTTGCGGCCCTTGCCCGCGACCGGCAGCGCCCGCAGGGCCAGCGTGATCGGGGCGCCGAGCAGCAGCAGGATCGGCGACAGCATGCTGATGATCATGTGCTGGATCATGTGCACGCTGAACATGACCATGCCGTAGTCATTGAGCTTGGTGCACATCACCAGGAGCACGGTCAGAATGCCGAGCACGAAGGAAATGGTGCGCCCCACCGGCCACTTGTCGCCGCGCCGCACCAGCCGCACGACGCCCCAGCCGTAGAGCCCGAGGGCCACGAGGCAGCCGATGAGGAAGAAGGGGTCGGCCGAGAGTTCGAGACCCCGGCTCAGCGTGAACGGCGGCAGATCCATGTTCATGCCGTGCATGCCCTGCATGCCGTGCCCGCCGTGATCCATCCGCTGGCTCCTGATTCGTGCCGGTTGTGCGTGGTTGTGCGTGCACCAGAGTAGAACCGCCCCCGGCCGTGACCACGACCGGGGGCGGTTGCTTGAGCCAAGAACTACATCGAGCCAAGAACTACATCCGGGCTCGCGCGTACACGGCGCGGATCACAGCACGCACTCCGCCTCCGCGTACCGCTCCTCGGGCACCGTCTTCAGGGTCTCCACCGCTTCGGCGAGCGGGACCATCACGATGTCCGTGCCGCGCAGCGCCGTCATCTGCCCGAACTCCCCGCGGTGCACGGCCTCCACGGCGTGCCAGCCGAAGCGGGTGGCGAGCACGCGGTCGTACGCGGTGGGGGTGCCGCCGCGCTGCACGTGGCCGAGGATCACCGGGCGGGCCTCCTTCTGGAGGCGCGCCTCCAGTTCGAGGGAGAGCTGGCGTGCGATGCCCGCGAACCGCTCATGGCCGTAGACGTCCTTGCCGCCCTCGTCGAACTCCATGGAGCCCGCGCGCGGCTTGGCGCCCTCGGCGGCGACGACGATCGCGAACTTCTTGCCCGCGGAGAAGCGCTCGCCGACCTTGCGGGCCAGCTCGTCGATGTCGAAGGGGCGCTCCGGCACGACGATGGCGTGCGCGCCCGCGGCCATGCCCGAGTGCAGCGCGATCCAGCCGGTGTGGCGGCCCATGACCTCGACGATCAGCACGCGCTGGTGGGACTCGGCGGTGGTCTTGAGGCGGTCTAGGGCCTCGGTGGCGACGCCGACCGCCGTGTCGAAGCCGAACGTCACGTCGGTGACGGCGATGTCGTTGTCGATGGTCTTCGGGACGCCGACGATCGGCAGGCCGCCGTCGGACAGCAGGCGGGCCGCCTTGAGCGTGCCCTCGCCGCCGATCGGGATGATCGCGTCGAGGCCGAGCTCGGCGACATGGCCCTTGGCGCGCTCCACGCCGTCCCGCAGATGCGCGGGCTGCACCCGGGAGGAGCCGAGGATGGTGCCGCCACGGGCGAGGATGCCGCCCACCGCGTCCAGGTCGAGCTTGCGGTAGTCGCACTCCAGCAGGCCCTTCCACCCGTCGTGGAAGCCGATGACCTCGTCGCCGTGGTCGGCGACGGCGCGGTGCACGACGGATCGGATGACGGCGTTCAGGCCGGGGCAGTCGCCGCCGGAGGTGAGGACACCAATGCGCATAGCCCGGAATACCTTTGCAACGTGGGCCGAGGACCGGACCACGTCGTCCGGTTTGATCCCCGCCACCCTACCGGCGGCAGGGGGCGGGGCCACAGGGTGTTCGACAGCTGGACGTCGCCGCTCAGATGTGCGGGCGGGGCGTCAAGCGGGCTGTCCCGCAAGGGAGTTGACCGACGGGCGGTGCCGGACGGTCACGCGGGCTGCTGCTGGGCGGCGGCGATGCGCTCGGCGCGCAGCGCCTCGTACCAGCGGTCGTCCGTCGGCGGCAGCGCGTTCACATCGAGGGCCAGCTTCAGGAGCAGGTCCGCGATGAGGGGGTTGCGGGCCAGGACCGGGCCGTGCATGTAGGTGCCGAACACCGTGCCGTTGTACGCGCCTTCGGTGCCGTCGCCCGTGCCGTTGCCCCGGCCGAGGCGGACCCGGGCGAAGGGGCGGGAGCCCGGACCGACGTGCGTGATGCCCTGGTGGTTCTCGAAGCCGGTCAGCTCCGGCAGGCCCAGCTGCGGGTCGATGTCGCCCAGGACGTCACCGACGCAGCGGTCGCCCTCGCCGCGCGTGGAGACCACGTCGAGCAGACCGAGGCCGGGCTCGCGCTGGCCGAGGTCGTTGATGAACTCGTTGCCGAGGATCTGGTAGCCGGCGCAGACGGAGAAGATGATCGCGCCGTTGCTGGCGGCGCGCTGCAGGCCGCCGTCGCGGCGCAGCCGCTCGGCCGCGAGCCGCTGCGGGCGGTCCTCGCCGCCGCCGATCAGATAGATGTCGCCGGAGGTGGGCACCGGCTGGTCGCTGCGGACGTCGTAACGCTCCACGTTGAGGCCGCGCTGGCGGGCGCGGCGCTCCACGACGAGGGCGTTGCCCTGGTCTCCGTACGTGGACAGCAGGTCGGGGTAGACCCACACCAGGCGCAGGCTGTTGTCGCTCATGCTCAATTCGTCCTTACGCGGGGTCAGTTGCCGACGCGGCGGCGCAGGTCCTGGAACGCGGTGTAGTTCGCGATGGTCTCGATGCGGCCGGGCGGCGCCAGCTGGGCCGCCTCGTCGAGGCTCTCGCAGACGCGGAAGTCGAGGCCCGCGACCTCGAGGCGGACGGCGAGGTCCAGCTTGCGGTCGCCGAGCACGAAGATCGGGTGACCGGCGAGGCGGGTGTAGTCGACGTCCCAGAGCCAGGAGGTGTCGGTGCCGTCGGCCCCGCGGGCGTTCACCGAAAGCACCACCGGGGTCGGCGGCGGGTCGATCAGCGAAAACGTTTCGAGCCAGCCCGCCGGGTTCTTCGCGAGCAGCAGGCGGAAGTCGCGGCCCTGGAACTGCACCACGTCGTACCGGCCGGCGACCGCCTGGACCTGGTACATGCGCTCCAGGGCGACCTGCGGGGGCACTCCGAAGACGGCGGCCACGGCGGCCGACGTCGCGGCGTTGGCCTTGTTGGCGCGGCCCGGGAGCTGGAGGTGGATCGGCCAGGCCGAGCCGTGCGGGTCCAGGACGTGGTCGCCGGAGAGCACCCAGCTGGGCGCGGGGCGGCGGAAGCCGCACTCGCCGCAGAACCAGTCGTCCCCGGGGCGCTGCATGACGCCGCCGCAGGAGGGGCACGACCAGGCGTCGTCCTTCCACTCCTGGCCCGCGGCCACCCAGACCACGTTCGGCGAGGAGGAGGCGGCCCAGACGACCAGTGGGTCGTCCGCGTTGGCGATGACGACGGCCTTCGAACCGGCCAGTCCCTCGCGCCACTTCTCGGCGAGCATGCGGGTCTCGCCCGCGCGGTCGAGCTGGTCGCGCGAGAGGTTGAGCAGCGCGATGGCCTTCGGGTCCACGTCACGGGCGACGCCCGCGAGGTACTTCTCGTCGACCTCGATGACGCCGAAGCGGGCGTCCGAGCCGCCGGCGAGGGCCGAGGTGATTCCGGCAGGCATGTTCGCCCCGAGGGCGTTGGACACGACCGGGCCGCTGGCGCGGAGGGCCTCGGCGATGAGGCGGGTGGTGGTCGTCTTGCCGTTCGTCGCCGAGACGAGCACCACGTCCAGGTGCGTCGCCAGCCGTCCGAGCAGCTCCGGGTCGAGCTTGAGCGCTACCTTGCCGCCGATCACCGATCCGCTGCCGCGGCCCGCGGCCCGCGACACCGCCGCGGCCGCCTTGCCCGCCGTCACGGCCAGCTTGGCCCGCGGCGACAGCGGGTCCGTGTTGCCTGACATCTGTCTGGATCCTCCTTGCGTACGGCGCCGCGCCTGCCCCCGGCATCGTTTCGACCTCAGCCTATCGAGATCCTCTGACAAGCCCGAACCGCGGCACCCGCCCCCACGCGGGGACGCTGCTCGACCGTACCCTTGCCGCCATGCGACACGGCTCGATCCCGGGCGCCTCAGGGCGCGTACGACCCCTGACCCTGCTCGGCGATCCGGTGCTGCACACCGCCTGCGCCGACGTCACCGACTTCGGCCCTGAACTGGCCCGACTCGTCGAGGACATGTTCGCCACGATGTACGCGGCCCGGGGCGTGGGCCTCGCCGCGAACCAGATCGGAGTGGGCCGACGGGTCTTCGTGTACGACTGCCCCGACGATGACGAGGTCCGCCATCTCGGGTACGTGGTCAACCCGAGGCTCGTCGAGGCGGACGGGGAGACGGTGCGCGGGCCCGAGGGCTGTCTGTCGCTGCCGGGCCTGGAGGCGGGCACGCCGCGGTTCGACCACGCGGTGGTGGAGGGCGTGGACCTGCTGGGGGAGCCGGTGACGGTGCACGGGACGGGCTGGTTCGCGCGCTGTCTGCAGCACGAGTGCGACCACCTGGAGGGCCGTGTGTACACGGACCGGGTCACGGGCTGGCGGCGGCGCAAGGTGCTGCGGCAGGCGGCGCGGGCGGAGTGGGCCCGCTGAGCCGAACCCCCCGCTGAGCCGCCTCCCCCCGCTGAGCCGAACCCCCCGCTGAGCCGCCTCCCCCCGCTGAGTCGTCGCCCGCCGAGCCGAACCCCCTGCTGACTCAGAACCCGGGGCCGTCCACCCGGTTGCCCGCGGCGGCGAGGCGGCCCCACAGCAGGTCCGCGAGGCTGCGCACCAACTGCGCGCGCGGGACGGGCCGTTCGCCGAGCCACCAGTCCCCGGCGGCGTGCATCATGCCGACGATCCCGTGGCCCCACACGCGCGCGAGCTCGGCGCTCTCCGGGCCGAGGTCGACGCGCTCCTCGATGACCTCGGCGAGTTCCTCGCCGAGCCGCCGGAGCAGCGGGGCGGAGTGCAGGCCCACGTCGAAGCCGCCCTCGCCCGCGGAGCCGCTCTCGGCCGGGTGCATCAGGAAGCGGTACACCTGCGGGCGGGCCTCGATGGCCGAGAGGTAGGTGTCGAGGGTCGCCTCGACCCGCTCCCTGCGCTCGGCGGGGGCGTCCAGCGCGGCGCGCAGCGCTTCCAGGAGGGCGTCGGTGTGCCGCTTGGCGAGCGCGGCGTAGAGCCCGCCCTTGTCGCCGAAGTGCCGGTAGAGGATCGGCTTGGTGATGCCCGCCTCGGCCGCGATGGCGTTCATGGAGGCGCCCGGGCCGTCGCGCAGCACGACCCGGTCGGCCGCCTCCAGCAGCTCCCGCCGCCGCTGCTCCGCGGACCGCTGTTGATCGGTCCGCTGCGTGGTCTCCATAAGCGTGTCTCTTCTCCCCGCCCGTGCGATTGCTTGACGCACGCGCAACGTAACACCCACAGTGCGGTGCGCATCGAACGGGCTGCCGGGAGTTGACAGGCGCTACTGGCGAGTAACAGACTGCGGTTACCGCAAGTAACGCAGGCAATGTACGCAGTCCTGGAGGGGTCATGGCCGAGTTCACCATGGAGCTCAACGACGAGCAGAAGGAGGTCCGGGACTGGCTCCACGGTTTCGCCGCGGATGTGATCCGTCCGGCGGCCGCCGAGTGGGACGAGCGCGAAGAGACTCCTTGGCCCGTGATCCAGGAGGCCGCGAAGGTCGGGATCTACTCCCTCGACTTCTACGCCCAGCAGTTCTTCGACCCGACCGGCCTCGGCATCCCGATGACCATGGAGGAGCTCTTCTGGGGCGACGCGGGCATCGCGCTCTCCATCGTCGGCACCGGGCTCGCCGCCGTGGGCGTCATCGCCAACGGCACCGAGGAGCAGATCGGCACCTGGATCCCGCAGATGTACGGCGACGCCAATGACGTGAAGGTCGCCGCCTTCTGCTCCTCCGAGCCGGACGCGGGCTCCGACGTGGCCTCCATGCGCACGCGTGCCGTCTACGACGAGGCCAAGGACGAGTGGGTCCTCAACGGCACCAAGACCTGGGCGACCAACGGCGGCATAGCCAACGTCCATGTGGTCGTGGCCGTCGTCGACGCGGAGCTCGGCTCCAAGGGGCACGCCTCCTTCATCGTCCCGGCGGGCACCCCGGGCCTCGCCCAGGGACAGAAGTTCAAGAAGCACGGCATTCGCGCCTCGCACACCGCCGAGGTCGTCCTCGACAACGTCCGCGTCCCCGGCTCCTGCCTCCTCGGCGGCAAGGAGAAGCTGGACGAGCGCCTTGCCCGCGCGCGGGAGCGCGCCAGGGCCGGTGGCGGCGAGCGCGTGAAGAACGCCGCGATGGCCACCTTCGAGGCGTCCCGGCCGGCCGTCGGCGCCATGGCCGTCGGCACCGCGCGCGCCGCCTACGAAGAGGCCCTCGAATACGCCAAGACGCGTACGCAGTTCGGTCGCCCGATCATCGACAACCAGGGCATCGCCTTCCAGCTGGCCGACATGCGTACGCAGATCGACGCGGCCCGTCTGCTCGTGTGGCGTGCCTCCTGGATGGCGACCGCGGGCAAGAAGTTCGAGTCCGCCGAGGGCTCGATGTCGAAGCTCTTCGCGAGCGAGACCGCCAAGAAGGTCACCGCCCAGGCGATCCAGATCCTCGGCGGCAACGGCTTCACGCGGGAGTACCCCGTGGAGCGCATGCACCGCGACGCCGCGATCTACACGATCTTCGAGGGCACCAGCGAGATCCAGCGCCTGGTGATCGCGCGCACGCTGTCGGGGCTGCCGATCCGCTGACGCGGCGCACGGCTCCTCCGGCGCAGCCCGGCCGTACGAGATAGACAGGCAAACTTGCAAGGCTGCCTGTTCACCTCGTACGGTCGAGGCATGCCCGAAAAGACCGGTGAACCCGGCGCACCCCGCGAACCCGCCCCCGAGCAGCTCGCGGACGACCTCGCCACCGCCGTCCGGCTCGTCGTGCGCCGGCTGCGCTCCGCCGCGCCCGACGCGGGGCTCAGCCCCTCGCAGCGCTCCGTCCTGTCCCGGCTCGACGCCGACGGGCCCGCCACCACGGCGGCCCTGGCCCGCGCCGAGCTGGTGCGCCCGCAGTCGATGCGCCTGACCGTCGGCGCGCTGGCGGAGCTCGGCCTGGTCGAGCGCGCCCCCGACCCGGACGACGGGCGGCAGTCCGTCGTCTCGCTGACCGGGCGGGGCCGCGGCACCCTCACCGACGGCCGGGCCGCCCGGCGCAGCTGGCTGGCGGCCGCCCTGGCCGAGGAGTACGACGCGGACGAGCGCCGCCGACTGGCCGACGCCGTCGCGCTGTTGGAGCGGCTGGTGCGGCCGTGACCGCCGTATCCGCCGCGCGCTCCACCGCGCCGGTGGACGGCGGCCGGCCGGGCTTCGGGGCCCGGCTGACCGCGCCCCTGCTGCTCGGCTCCCTGCTCAACCCGCTCAACACCACGATGATCTCGACGGGCCTCGTGGCCATCGGGCACGACCTCGGCGTCGGCGCCGCCGACACCGCCTGGCTCGTCTCCGTCCTCTACCTCGCCAGCGCCGTCGCCCAGCCCGTGCTCGGCAGGCTCGCCGACAGCATCGGGCCGCGCCGGGTCTTCCTCGGCGGACTCGTGGTCGTCGCCGCCTCCGGTCTTGTCGGCGCGTGCGCGCCCGGCTTCGGCTGGCTCCTCGTCTCCCGGCTGCTGCTCGGCGTCGGCACGTCCGCCGCCTACCCGGCGGCGATGGCGGTCCTGCGCGACGAGTCCCGCAGGCTCGGCACCCCGACCCCGCGCACCGTCCTCGGGCGGCTCTCCTTCGCGGCGCTCGGCAGCGCCGCGATCGGCCCCACCCTCGGCGGCCTGCTCGTCGCGACGGCGGGCTGGCGAGGGATCTTCGCGGTCAACGTGCCGGTCGCGGCGGTGGCGTTCGCGAGCGCGCTGCTGTGGATACCCGCCGACCGCCCCCGCCCCCGCGAGAACGGCTCGGCACAGCGGGCCCCCGCGCTCGACTCCCTCGGCATCCTCCTCTTCACCGGCGCCCTGACCTGCCTCGTCGTCTTCCTGCTCGACCTGCGGCACCCGATGTGGTGGCTGCTCGCCCCCACCGCCGTGCTCGCGGCCGCGCTCACCTGGTGGCAGCTGCGCCATCCGCACCCCTTCATCGACCTGCGCATGCTCGGCCGCAACCGCGCGCTCGCCCGCACCTATCTGCGGCACGGCCTCAGCTATCTCGTCGTGTACGTCGTCATGTACGGCTTCACACAGTGGCTCGAGGAGGCGCGGGGCTACACCTCGCTGCACACCGGGCTCGTGATGCTCCCCATGTCCGCGGCCGCCCTGGCGTGTTCACTGCTCGGCGCCCGTACGAAGGGAATCCGCGCCCCGCTGACCCTGGCGGCCGCGCTGCTCGCGGCCGGCGGCGGGCTGCTGTGCTTCGCCTCGGGCGGCACCCCGCTCGGCGTCCTGCTCCTGACCGGCGCCTGCTTCGGCATCCCGCAGGGGCTCATCGGCACCAGCAACCAGGCCGCCGTGCAGCAGTTCGCGCCCGCCGACGGCATCGGCGCGGCCGCCGGGCTGCAGCGCACCGCCCAGTACCTCGGGGCGATCACCGCGTCGGGGCTGATCGGCCTCGCCTACGGGCAGTCCGCCGACGACGGCGGACTGCACCTGATGGCGGCCGTGGCGCTCGTCCTCGCGGTGGCCCTGGTGGTCCTCACGGTGACCGACCGGGCCCTGCGCACCCCTCGTAACTGACCTGCTTCCCTGGCCCCTCGGGGCTCCGCACCACAGAAAGAAGGCCCCCATGACCGCCACCACCCTCGACCCGAGGACCGCCCTCGTCGTCATCGACCTCCAGCAGGGCATCACGGCCCTGCCCACCGTCCACCCCGCCGCCGAGGTCGTCGAGCGCACCGGGCGGCTCGCCGCGGCCTTCCGGGAGCGCGGCCTGCCCGTGGTCCTCGTGCGGGTGACCGGCGGCGCCCCAGGCCGCACCGATGCGCCCGCGCGCACCGGTGAACTGCCCGCCGACTGGGCCGAGTTGGCCGCCGGACTCGGCCGCGCGGACGGTGACGTCGTCGTCACCAAGCAGCAGTGGGGCGCCTTCTACGGCACCGACCTCGACCTTCAGCTGCGCCGCCGCGGCGTCACCCAGGTCGTGCTCACCGGGATCGCGACGAGCATCGGCGTGGAGTCGACGGCGCGCGCGGCGCACGAGCACGGCTACCACGTGACCGTGGCCGTCGACGCCGTGACCGACATGGACGCCGAGGCCCACCGCAACAGCGTGGAGCGGATCTTCCCGCGGCTCGGCGAGACGGACACGACGGAGGCGATCCTGAAGCTGGTCCAGAGCGCGTGACAGCCGCACGCGACGGGCGCCTCAGGGCGTGTACACGTACGGGGTGGTGACGCTGAGCGCGGCGAAGCCGAGGCGCTGCAGGATCGGGCGGCTGTCCTCGGTGGCGTCGACCTGGAGGTAGCGGATGCCGCGCTCGGCGGCGATGCTGGCGCGGTGGGCGACCAGGGCGCGGTAGATGCCCTTGCCGCGCCACTCGGGGGCGGTGCCGCCGCCCCACAGGCCCGCGAAGCCGGTGCCCGGCAGGACCTCCATCCGGGCCGAGCTCACCGCCTGGTCACCGGCCATGGCGACCACCGCGACGACGTCGTCCGGCGCCTCGGTGAGCTGGGCGAGGACCTGGCGGCCGATCCGCTCGCCGCGCGCGGCCTGGTCGGCGCCGAACGCCCGCTCGTGCGCCTCGACCATGAGCCGCACCCCGACCTCGTCCGTGACCGGGAGGAGGCGGACGCCGTCGGGCAGCACCGGTTCGGCGGACTGCCCCTCGACCTCGGCGAACAGCAGGGTCTCCGCCGGTTCGGCCGTGAACCCGGCGGCGAGCAGCCGCGCACCCAGGTCCGCCGGCCGGTCGTGGGAATACGTCTTCCACTCGAACTCCCGCCCGAGCGAGCCGAAGTACCGCACCTGCTCGGCGATCACTGCGTCCGCCGACCCCTCGTCGAGGCCGGACCAGAGCACAGCGTGCCAGTCGTGCTCGGCCCCGGCCTGCCGCACGACGGACCCGTCGCTCTCGACCCGCGCGGTGGGGCTGTCGGGGCGGGCGCCGCGGCGGACGGTGCGGTCGTACTCGGCGAGTACCGCTTGATGATCCATGCGGTCACTTCAGCAGTAAGGGCGAGAAAGTGCCACAGGATTTGTCCGGGGAGCGGCTGCGTCAGTGGCCGAGGCCCGCACCACCGCTGACGGGAAGAACGGCGCCATTGATGTAGGCCGCCTCGGGGGAGGCCAGGAAGTGCACCGCCGCCGCGATTTCGTGCGGCTGAGCCATGCGGCGGGCGGGGATCTGCGCGATCATGGACTCCCTTTGCTCCTCGGTGAGTTGCTGGACCATATCGGTATCGGTCAACCCGGGGGAGACGACATTGAACGTGATGTTCCTGCTCGCCAGTTCCTGCGTCATGGAGCGGGCGAATCCGATCAGTCCGGCCTTCGACGCCGCGTAGTTCGCCTGTCCCGCCTCTCCGCGCAGCGCGACGGCCGACGCGATGAATATCACGCGGCCATTCCGGGCCCGCAGCATCGCGCGGCTGGCGCGCTTGGCGACGCGGAAGGCGCCGGTGAGGTTGGTGTCGAGCACGGCGTAGAAGTCGTCCTCGGCCAGGCGGATCAGCAGCTGATCCCGGGTGATGCCCGCATTGGCGACGAGTACTTCGACGGGGCCGTGCTTCTCCTCTATCTGGCTGAAAGCAGCATCGACATCCTCGCTGCTGGTGATATCGCAGCGCACGCCGAAGTGGTCCGTCGGTGCCTGACCGGAACGGTAGGTGACCGCCACACGGTCCCCGTTCGCGGCGAACCGGTCGGCAATGGCAAGGCCGATCCCGCGGCTGCCTCCGGTCACCAGGACGGAACGGCTCATTTCTTTCTCCTTGACGGGCTGTCCGGTTGTGCCCTGCCGTCCCCTGTTCCGCAGGGAACACCCGAACAGCCCGCTGTTGATGGATAGTTGAAACCGTTGGATCGATGAATCCGCGGGCGAGTGACCACGTCGGCACATAGTGTGTGGTCACGGCTCTCGATCATGCTGGATGGTCCCGCCGGGGTCTAGGGGAAAGTTCTTGCACGTAACTCCGAGGCCCGCGGCGCCCTTTCCGTCTCCCTCCGGGAGCCGCGTCACGTCGTCCGGTGGGAAGGTCCGATGCAGCCCCGAGCACTGCAACAGATGCTGAAGTCCAGACGGGCCCAGCTGGACCGCGAGGAGATCCGTCGCGCCAACCCCGAAGCGGGACTTGAGCCACGGATAGCGGGGCGCCCCGGCCGGCCGGTGCAAGGTCTTTCGCAGGGGGACCTGGACAGACTGCTGTACTGCGCGCACGGCGACTACGGGCGGTTCGAGCGCAGCGCGCGCACGTTCAAGGACGACTTCCTGTACGCCGTCGGCGATGCCCTGCGCCTCGGCGAGGAGGAGTTCGCGGTCATGTGGGCCTTCGCGCGGGGTGGTCAGCCGCCGCACCCGCTGCACCCGCAGATCGGGCTGAGCAACCCCGAGGGGTGGCAGCGCATGCTGGACGGGCAGCGGGAGATCATGTACGTCACCGACTTCGCCTGGAACCTGTGGCTGTACAACGAGCCGTTCACGCAGGTCTTCGAGCACGGCTTGCCGAAGAACACGCTCGAGTGGATGCTCTTCACCGACGAGGCGCGGCACATCCTGCTGGACTGGGGCGAGGTCTGGGCACCGAGCGTCATCGCGCAGATGGAGGGGGCGTTCGCCCAGCACCCCGAGCACCCCACGCTGTCACGCATACGCCGGGACGTGATGGCCGACGAGCGGACGGGGCCGATCCTGGCGAACCTCAGTCAGGGAGCGCTGCACCCCGACGGCGCCCAGCGGCGCATCATGCACCCGAAGTACGGGCCCGGCGACGCGACCATGATTGCCGCGATGCCGTACAGCACGCCGCAAGGACGCTGCATCACGGTGCTCTACGACGCGGACTCGTCCCACCCGAGGGGTACGAAGTAGCCGGTGCCGTGGCGTAGTTGGGTCGCACATGTGGCGATCTTCATAGGGTGCGACGACGGGGCAGCCAGCAGAATGCGCGTATGCGCATACCTACTGAACTGGCCGAGGCGGCAGCGGGCCTGCATCTGTGGCTGCCGGAGGCCGTCGGTCTGTGGGGTCTGGCCAACTGTGCCGTCATCTCCTCGGAGGACCAGGCACTGTTGGTGGACACCCCTTACACCACCGGTCTGACGGCGACGCTGGCCGAGGCGGCGGGGCGTGTGCTGCCGTCGGGTGCGGCCATCACCCGGATCGTCAACACGCACCCCAACGGCGACCACACCTTCGGCAACGCGTACTTCACCGGGGCCGAGATCATCAGCACGGACACCAACCTCGAGCGGCTGTGCAGCGAACCGACACCGCGCCAGACGCACGCGTTGGTGCGCGAGAGCGATCCTGACGAGCCGATGGGCTGGTACGCGCGCAAGCACTTCGGCCGCTACGACTACACCGGGCTTGAAGTGGTCCCGCCTACAACGACGTTCAGCGGAACGCACACCCTGAAGGTCGGATCCACCGAGGTCCGGCTGATCGAGGCCGGTCCCGCGCACACCGCCGGGGATCTGATCGTCCACCTGCCGCAGCAGCGGGTCGTGCTGGCCGGCGACGTGCTCTTCGTGGACGACCACCCGGTGCACTGGCAGGGGCCGCTCGGCGGGGTGATCCGTGCCAGCGAGCGGATCCTCGCCCTGGACCCCGAGGTGGTCGTCCCCGGTCACGGCCCCGTGGTCGGACCCGCCGAGGTGCGCTCGTACATCGCGTATCTCCGCGAACTCGAAGGCATGGTGCACGAGCGGTACGCCAAGGGGATGGAGGCGTACGAGGCCGCGTCGGAGATCCTGGCCGCCGACTTCCATCCGCATCTCGGGATCCCCGAGCGGATCGTGATTCTCACGGCGATCGAGTACCGGCACCTCGACGGCGGCGGTGGCTCCGTGCCCGACACCATCGGGTTGCTGGGCGGGGCGGCACGGTGGGCTTTCGAACAGGACGCGCTGCTGGTTCCGCGGCCGCCGGAGGGAGCTGTCGACGCCGTCGCCCGGTCGAGGAGTTGAGGGCGCGGCTGCCGAGTGTTACGCGCGCCAGTGGCAGTTCAGCGCCGCGGTGGCGAAGCCGGGGCCGTACGCGACCATGGCGCCCCGGGTGCCGTCCTCGGGTGGTTCGGCATGGGTGCGCTCCAGGATGCGCAGGACGCTGACGCCGCCGAGGTTGCCTTCGTCGGCGAGCGTGGTGGTGGAGTGGCGGACGTCGTGGTCGTCGAGCCCCAGGGCGCGGGCGCTGTCCGCGATGATGCGTGGGCTGCCGGGGTGGACGACGCCGAAGTCGAGGGACCCGGGCCCGAGCCAGTCGACGACGGCGGGCAGCACGTCGTCGGCGGCGGCCAGGGCCTTCTTGGTGGAGTTGAAGTGGAACCCGTCGAGGGCCATCCGGCCGCGGTAGCGGTCGAGGCTGTCCGGCAGGACGTACTCGAAGCTGTCGTCGATGGCCAGCCCCTGCCCCAGCGGAGTGCTGGTGACGACCGCGGCGGCGGCGGAGTCCCCGAACAGCGCCTTGTAGATCATGGACTCGATGCTGGTGTCGCTGTGGTGGTAGACGCTGGAGATGACCTCCGCGGCCACCACGAGCACCTTGCTGCCGGGCCGTGCGGCGACGATGTCGGCGGCGCGGATGAGGGCTTGGACCCCGCCGGCGCAGGCGTAGGTGGTGAGGGCGATGTGCCGGGTCGTGGGGCGCAGCCCGAGCCGCTCCACGAGGCCGATGTCCAGGCTGGGGACGGCCCAGCCGGTGCAGTGGGCGGTGACGATCGCGTCGATGTCCGCGAGGGCCAGGCCCGCCGCGTCCAGTGCCGCGATCGAGGCGCGCTCGGCCATGGACAGCGAGTCCTCGAACGCGACGGTGGCCCGCTCGACGAGCTCCGCTCGCCCCGAGACCGTGGGGGCGGCGACGGGGCGGGTGAAGTAGCGGGTGACGACTCCACAGTTGCCGACGGCGCGCACGATCGCGCCGAGCCGGGGATGGTCCGCGTGGTGGAGGCGTATGTCGTCCGTGATCTCGGCGGTGGTGACCTTGTGGTCGCCGAAGACTGTTTGCGGTCTCGACACATAGGCAGGCACGGCGTGACTCCCACGAGGGTCGGGGCGGATGTTCAGGGTGCGGCAAACGTACTTCACCGCGCTGAACGAGTCTCCTCCGGATCATGAGTCTCGTGGGAGTGGGGCGTACCTTGCTCAGTGCGCGCGCAACATGGGCGCACGGAGATGGGCGCGCTGGGTGCCCGGGTGGAAAACGAGAATGATCAGCCGGGCTCCGGGTGCCGTCATGGGCTGTGCGGCGCACATCGTGACCCAGCCGGGGCCCATCTCGGCGTGGAGCAGCGGGCGTTCGTCGCCGTCGGGGTGCGGGAAGGAGTCGTGGCCCGCCTGATAGATCGGGGCGGCATCGGGATCGGCGAGGATCTCCTTCTCGATCTGGCGCAGGACGTCGTCCTCCGGGCGTGCGGCGAGTGCGGCGCGCAGCTGCGGCATGACCAGAGGGGCCCAGGCGGTGTGCCAGTCGGTCAGCACCCCGCGTCCGTCGAGCAGCATCCAGCGCATGGTGTTGCTCGGGACGGCCCGGTCGGGGAAGAGCGCGGCAAAGGGCTCGTTATAGGCGAGGAGATCCCAGGACGCGTCGGAGACATACGCGATGTGCCGTATGCCCGCCACCGCCTCCTGCCACACCCCCGGGATCTCCTTCCCCGACGTCGGATGCAGCGGCCCCGGCGGATCCTGCAGCAGCGCGTACCGGCACAGCGACACCCACTCCTGCTCATTGAGTCCGAACAGGCGGGCCACGTCACGAAGGAGACTGGTCGGCGGGTTGGGGTAGTTGCCGGACTCCAGGCGGTGGTACGTGCCGAGTGCCCGGTGCAGGAGCTGGTCGACCTGGTGCTGCGAGAGACCCCGGGCGCGCCTGCCCTGACCGGTGGGGCGGGTGAAGCCGTGTGACTCGGGGGCGATGAGGGCACGTCGTTCGCGGAGCAGAGCGCGGAGCGCCGACTTGTTCATGGTGAGTAATCCCTCGTGGTGCATGCCGAGTTGAGCATCAGCAGTCTAAATAGTCGCATCCTCTTTGGTAGTAAACATTGCCCGAAGAAAATGATCAGACGCTGCGGCATGATGGAGAGCGCGGGGCCGTCGACCTGCGAGGTTGCTCGTCGACGGGCGCGTGGGTACAGCAGTGGGGCATCTTGTTCGGGGAGCCGCAATTTGGCTGAAATTCCTCGACATCGGATACCCCCCAGGCCCAATGGGCCGTAGTGGGAAGAGTGCGGGACCACGTGAACGCATTCCGGTCGACGAGACCGGGGCGTCTCTGGTCGGTTCTGCACGGCTCTTCTTCCTGGAGCGGTTCTAGGGTCCACTGGATGCGGCCGGTGCCGTCACTCGCCATTACGTAGCGGCCACGGTACCGGCCGCCCGTGGTTCTTCGCCCCGGGCGGTCATATGCCGCTGGATTGCCTGCCGCACATGCCTCCTGAGCCCGTCGGGCCGTGACCTGCTCTCCACCCGACGTTGCCCGTGGCGGGCGACGTGAGCACGCTGTTGGCTGGTTCCTGACGACGGTACCGAGACCTCCGGATCGCCGTCGCCGAGCCCTGTGCCCGTTCGCGTGCGGGACGCCCGCAAGCGGGCCCGCGGACTCCTCTTGCCGTGGTCCGCCTCGGTCCCCATGGGAGTCCGCGCACCTCCTGAGCCACCGTCGAACACCGTATGACCGCACCTCCCGCCGCGGAAGCGGGTCGCAACGGCGCACCCGCCGCCGCCCGTTCGGGCACGCGGCCTTCGCATTCCTGTCAGGGTGAGTCGAGCGGCAGCAGTGGGCACAGGCCAGCTCCGACAAGGGGTGCCGACTGGTCGACGCGTCTCGGCGGGAGGTGCTGGGACGGATAGCAAATCCTCAACTCCCGGGTGTTGAATGCCCATTCACCCGCTATGGTGAATTCAAATTCACTCCACATGGGCGGGGGACGCCGATGAGGCCCGTGCCGATATCCGACGGTGCGCACGGTGTACGCCCGGCGCTGCGTGAGCGGCTGACCGTTCCGGCGCTCGCCTTCGGCGGGATCCTCATGGCCGTCATGCAGACGGTCGTCGTGCCGCTGCTGCCCGATTTGCCCCGCCTGACCGGGAGTTCGCCGGCGGCCGTCTCTTGGCTTGTTACCGCGACTCTGCTCGCGGGCGCCGTGCTCACGCCCGTGCTCGGGCGGGCCGGGGACATGTACGGGAAGCGGCGGGTGCTGCTCGGTGCGCTCGGGCTGATGACGGCCGGGTCGGTGCTCTGTGCGCTGACGTCGGACATCCGCGTGCTGATCGCGGCCCGCGCGCTGCAGGGGGCCGCCGCCGCGGTGGTGCCGCTGTCCATCAGCATCCTGCGCGACGAGCTGCCGCCCGAGCGCACCGGCTCCGCGGTCGCGCTGATGAGCTCCACCGTGGGGGTCGGGGCGGCGCTCGGGCTGCCGCTCGCCGCACTCGTCGTGCAGTACGCGAACTGGCACGTCATGTTCTGGGCCACCGCCGGGCTCGGCGGGTTCGGGCTCGCGCTCGCGTGGTGGGCGGTGCGGGAGTCGCCGGTGCGGTCGCCGGGGCGCTTCGACGTCGGGGGCGCGGTGGGGCTCGCGGCCGGGCTCGTCTGTCTGCTGCTCGCCGTGTCGCAGGGCGGGCAGTGGGGGTGGGGGAGCGGCCCCGTGCTCGGGCTCTTCGCCGGGGCCGTGGTCGTCCTGAGTGTGTGGTGGCGGGCCGAACTGCGGTCCCGCAGGCCCCTGGTGGACCTGCGGCTCGCGGTGGGGCGGCGGGTGGCGCTGCCCCATCTGGCGGCGCTGCTCGCCGGGTTCGCGTTCTACGCCAACTCGCTGGTGACCGCCCAGCTGGTGCAGGCGCCGGTCAGCAGCGGCTACGGGCTCGGGCTCTCCATCGTCGCGACGGGGCTCTGTCTGCTGCCCAACGGCATGATCATGCTGTTCCTTTCGCCGGTCTCGGCCAGGGTCTCGGCCGCGCGCGGGGCCCGGGTGACGCTGGCCGTCGGAGGTCTGCTGATGGCGCTCGGCTATGTCATCCGCATCGTCGACAGCCGTGACCTGTGGGTCATCATCGTGGGCGCCGCGGTGGTGTCGACCGGGACCACCTTCGCGTACTCGGCGCTGCCGACGCTGATCCTGCGGGCGGTGCCGGTGACCCAGACGGCGTCCGCGAACGGCGTGAACGTGCTGATGCGCACCATCGGCCAGAGCGTGAGCAGTGCCGCCGTCGCCGCCGTCCTCGTCCACCACACCGCGGCCGGCGGGCCGCCCGTGCCGAGCCTGCTCGGTTACCAGCTCGCCTTCGCCCTTGCGGGATCTGTCGCCCTCGTCGCCTGCGCGGTGGCGCTCGCCATACCCTCGGACGAGGCGGACGGCGCGGGTCCGCGCACCCGGCGCACCGGTCCCGCCCAGGAGACGGCTCTGGAAGGAACCTGACGCCCATGACCACCTCCCTCCCCGAGCCGGGCCCCACCGTGTCCTGTGGGGGGCCGGGGCGCCGTGACGCAGAGGCCACCAAGGCCGCGATCATCCGGGCCTGCCGCCATCTGCTCGCCCGGCACGCGCACGCCGACATCACGCTGAAGGCCGTGGCCGAACGGGCCGGGGTGAGCCCGCCGTTGATCCTGAAGTACTTCGGCAACAAGGACGCGCTGTTCGCCACGGTCATGTCCTTCGAGGCGGACGCGGACGCGTTCCTGGACGCTCCCCTCGGCGCGCTCGGCCGCCACATGGTCCGCCACCTCCTGACCGGCCAGGCCGAGCACGGCGCCGACCCCATCCTGCGGATCGTCTTCGCCCCGCTTCATGGCGCGCAGGGCGACATCCTGCGCGCCAACTTCCGTACGCAGGTGGCGGACCGCCTCGCCCACCGGCTCAGCGGGCCGGACGCGGGCCTGCGCGCCGAGCTCGCCGTGAGCATGCTGCTCGGGCTCGGCGTGATGTACGGCATCGCGCGCGGGCCGCGGCTGCGGGCGGCGGACATCGAAGACGTCACCGAGCGCTACGGGCCGTCGGTGCAGGCGCTGCTGACGCCGTGACGGGTGGGGCGGGGCAGCGGGCCTCGCCCCGGTGCACCACCACGACCGCCGCGAGCCCGAGGGCCAGGCCCAGCCCCGTCCGGACCCCGAAGAGCTCACCGAACATCAGGGCTCCCCACAGGGCGGTCACGGGGGCCATCAGGAACATGAGGGTGTTGACGCGGGTGACGCCGGAGCGGCGCAGGATCAGCCAGTACAGGCCGTAGCCACCGAAGGTGGACAGGACCACGAGCCAGCCGATCGAGAGCCAGAACGAGGACTCGGCCGGGGGCGTGGCCGTGCCCGTGGCGAGGGCAAGTCCCGTGAACACGACGGCACTTGTGGCGCAGTGCAGCGTCATCGAGACCGCGGGCCCGACCGGGGTGCGTGAGCGGCGGTCCAGGAAGGTCGCCGCCACGAGGGAGAGCATGCCGAGGAACGGCACCAGGTAGGCCCACCACGGGGTGTCGCCGCTGCCGCCGCTCGCGTCCGCCAGGGTCACAAGCACCACTCCGGCCACGCCGAGCGCGAGCCCGTACCACTGCGTCCGCGAGACGTACTGGCCGAGCAGCGGTCCGGCGAGGGCGCCCGCCACGAGGGGCTGGGTGCCGTCGATCAGGGCGGTCGTGCCGCTGGAGACGCCCAGTTGGATCGCGTAGTAGACGGTGAGCAGATAGCCGCTCTGGGAGAGCGCGCCGACGACGGCCTGCCGGGCCACGGCCCGCGCGGTCAGGCCCTGGAAGCGCCGGCGCGCCACCGTGACCGCCACCGCGGTGAGTGCCACGGCCAGGGGGAGGAAGCGCCACATCAGCACCGTCGTCGCGGGCGCGCTGCCCGCGCCGAGCTTGGCGCCGATGAATCCGGAGCTCCAGGTGAGCACGAAGGCGAGCGGGAGCAGGGCGTTCACGGTGGCACTTCCCTTCACGGGGCGCGCGGGGCGTGCGGGCGCGCGAGTAAACCGATCTGTATACCTCGCCTTCGACTATACAGATCGGTTTACTATGGGGGCATGGATGCGAACCCGGACCCCGGTGCTCCCCGCCGTGTCCCCATGACCCCCGGCGCCCGCCGCGCCCTGGATGCCGCCGCGGCCCTCTTCTACGAGCGCGGCATCCACGCCGTGGGCGTGGACCTCATCGCCGCCGAGGCCGGCGTCACGAAGAAGACGCTGTACGACCGGTTCGGCTCCAAGGAGCAGATCGTCGTGGAGTACCTCGCCGAACGGGACGAGCGGTGGCGGGAGTTCCTCGCGCCCCGCCTGGACGGCGCCGCCACGCCGCGCGAGCGGATCCTCGCCGTCTTCGACGCCTCCCGTGACTGGTCCGCCGCGCACGGCGCCCGCGGCTGCAGCATGGTCAACGCCCACGCCGAGATCGACGACCCCGCCCACCCCGCGTACGCGATCATCACCGGCCAGAAGGCGTGGATGCTCGACCTCTTCGCCGACCTCGCCCGCGCGCTGCTGCCCCGTGCGCCCCGCCGCGCACGGCGCCTGGCCGAGGCGCTGATGCTGCTGCACGAAGGCGCTCTGGTCGCACACGGGCTCGGGATCCTCCCGGACCCGTTCGGGCGGGCGCGGACCGAGGCCGAGGAGAAGTGCGTGGCCCTTACAAAGAGTTGAGGAAGTCTTTGCCGCTGGCCGGAATGTTTCGTTCCGGTGAGCGGGGCGGTGCGTGGAGGTGAGGTCGGAGGCGTCGGCTCCGCGCGTGCACCGCGCCGACCTGTGTCGGGGGCGGCCGAAAGTGGCGGGCCGGGGGTGGCTGCCGCGTCAGGGGTGCGTTGACCGTGTGCGATGCCAGAGTGACGATGGCCATGTAGATGCTAGATACAACTACTTCGGTCGACGGGGGGCCGAAGGCAGGAGGAAGCGCATGTGTGGCATCACCGGCTGGGTCTCGTACGACCGTGATCTGCGGACCGCCTCCGCCGCCGTGGACACGATGACGCAGACCATGTCGTGCCGCGGCCCCGACGACCACGGCACCTGGATCAGCGGCCCCGCCGCCCTCGGGCACCGCCGCCTCGCCATCATCGACCTGCCCGGCGGACGCCAGCCGATGACCGTGGAGACCCCGCAGGGCACCCTCGCCCTCGTCTACTCCGGCGAGGCGTACAACTACACCGAGCTGCGCAGTGAACTCACCGCGCGCGGACACCGGTTCACGACGAAGTCCGACACCGAAGTCGTGCTGCACGCCTACCTGGAGTGGGGCGCCGCGGCCGCCGAGCGGCTCAACGGGATGTACGCGTTCGCCGTGTGGGACGGGCGGCACGACAAGCTCGTCATGATCCGGGACCGCATGGGCATCAAGCCGTTCTACTACTACCCGACCCCGGACGGCGTCCTGTTCGGGTCCGAGCCCAAGGCCATCCTTGCCAATCCGCTGGCACGCGCGCGCGTGGGCATCGACGGGCTCAGGGAGATGTTCAGCACGGTCAAGACCCCCGGCCACGCCGTGTGGGACGGGATGCGCGAGGTCGAGCCCGGCACCGTCGTCACCGTCGACCGCAGCGGGCTGCGGCGGCATGTGTACTGGGCCCTGGAGACCAGGCCCCACACCGACGGGCGCGAGGAGA
This sequence comes from Streptomyces sp. NPDC059009, assembly GCF_042740175.1. Lineage (NCBI taxonomy): Bacteria > Bacillati > Actinomycetota > Actinomycetes > Kitasatosporales > Streptomycetaceae > Streptomyces > Streptomyces sp. NPDC059009. The sequence goes on from NZ_JBHYJB010000050.1 coordinate 46,957, forward strand.
GCGTGGCCCATGTGCGTGCGCTCCTCGAGGACATCGTGCGCCGCCAGCTCGTCTCCGACGTGCCGCGCTGCACCCTGCTCTCCGGCGGCCTCGACTCCTCCGCCATGACCGCGCTCGCCGCCCGCCACCTGGCCGAGTCCGGCGAGACCGTGCGCAGCTTCGCCGTCGACTTCGTCGGCCAGACCGACAACTTCGTCGCCGACAGCCTGCGCGCGACGCCCGACACCCCCTACGTCCACGACGTCGCCAAGTCCGCGGGCACCGACCACCGCGACATCGTCCTCGACGCACAGGCGCTCGCCGACCCCGAGGTGCGCTCCCGCGTCATCCGGGCCCGCGACATCCCCGTGGGCTTCGGCGACATGGACGCCTCCCTGTACCTCCTCTTCCAGTCCATCAGGGAGCACTCCACGGTCGCCCTCTCCGGCGAGTCCGCGGACGAAGTCTTCGGCGGGTACAAGCAGTTCTTCGACGAGGAGGCGCGGCGGGCGCGGACCTTCCCCTGGCTGGTGCGGTTCGCCGAGCACTTCGGCGACGACGGTGACGTCCTGCGCGAGGACCTCCAGCAGGCGCTGGACCTGCCCGCGTACGTCCAGGACGGCTATGACACGGCGGTCGCCGGAGTCCAACGGCTGGACGGCGAGAGCGACTTCGAGTTCCGGATGCGCACCATCTCCCACCTCCACCTGACCCGCTTCGTGCGCGTCCTGCTCGACCGCAAGGACCGGGCGAGCATGGCCGTGGGGCTCGAGGTGCGCGTCCCGTTCTGCGACCACCGGCTCGTCGAGTACGTCTACAACGCCCCCTGGTCGCTCAAGTCCTTCGACGGCCGGGAGAAGAGCCTGCTGCGCGAGGCCACCGCCGACGTCCTGCCGCGCTCTGTGTACGACCGGGTCAAGAGCCCGTACCCGTCCACACAGGACCCCAAGTACGCCCTGGCCCTGCAGGAACACGCGAAGGACCTGCTGACCCGGCCGGGCCACCCCGTCTTCGACCTCGTCGACCGCGACCGGGTCGACCGCGCGGCCCGGCGCGACGTCCCGCAGATCACCCAGGCGTCGCGGCGCGGGCTTGAGCGCACCCTCGATCTCGCGCTCTGGTTCGACCTCTACTCGCCGGATATCTCGCTGTCCTGACCCGCGAGGGTGTCGAGGAAGCGCTGCAGGGCCGGGGTGCCGTCGCCGCCCAGGCCCCGCTGGACCGGGGGGACGGCCGCGCACTTGCGGGGCTCGTCCCCTTCCGTGTCCGCGCCGGAGCTCTCGGGGTGGACGGTCACCGCACGGCGGATGTACTCGTCGAGGGGGACCCCGAGGCGGTCCGCGTGCCGCAGGACCGCGGCGTACTCGTCAGACGTGAACAACACCTGTACACGCTTGGCACCGTCCATGAACCGCATGATGCCGCCAAGGCCCGCCCCACGCGGTGCGGTTGGCATATTCGCCCTCGAAGGCGTGAAACGGCCCGCGAAGACCTGAAAAAGGGGCGGGGGACCAGGGAAAGGGGGTGAGGCCCGGTCGCGACGGGGGAATCACTACCGGGCCTCTGCACTGTTAAACGGTAAACAAGTGCTGGGCGTTCCCTCTGCCGGCCGACGGCCGGTGTGAGCTGCGTTACGTCACAGGCGCACCCCGGGGGTGCACTCAACACCACCCCCTGCTCGGGCCGTACGCCCAATGTGCCCGCCCCTCGCTCTCCGTAGCTTCGTAACCGAGGCACAGGGCGTGCCGCGGGGAACCACGAAGGGACGGCAGGCCATGTTGCGTCTGGTCAAGGTCACCAAGGTGTACGGGGATCCGCGTGACCCCGAGAACGCGGCGAGCGCCGTGACCGCGCTCGACGGCGTGACGCTCAGCCTCCCGGCCGGGAGCTTCACCGCGGTCATGGGCCCCTCGGGCTCCGGCAAGTCCACGCTGCTGCAGTGCGCGGCCGGGCTCGACCGGCCCGACAGCGGGATCGTGATGGTCGACGGCGAGGAGCTGACCGGCGGGACCGAGGCCGAGCTGACGAAGTTCCGCAGGCGGCACATCGGCTTCGTGTTCCAGCAGTACAACCTCCTGGACACCCTCACCGTCGCGCAGAACACCACGCTGCCGCTGAAGCTCGCGGGCCGCCGCGTCGACCGGCGCCGGGCCCGCGAGATCCTCACCCAGGTCGGCCTGGGGGACCGCCTCGACCACCGGCCCGACCAGCTCTCCGGCGGCCAGCGCCAGCGCGTCGCCATCGCCCGCGCCCTGGTCGCCGAGCCCCGGGTGATCTTCGCGGACGAGCCCACCGGCGCCCTGGACACCCGCAGCGCCCGCGACGTGCTGCGGCTGCTCCAGGACGCGGTGCGGGTGCACGGCAGGACCGTCGTGATGGTGACGCACGACCCGGTCGCCGCCTCCTACGCCGACTCCGTGCTCTTCCTCGCCGACGGGCGCCTGGCCGGGGAGCTGCGTGCGCCCTCCGTCGACGCCGTCGCCGAGCGCCTCGCGCACCTGGGCGACGACCGGGACGACCGTGACCGGAGCGGCGCCGGCGCCGCGTACGCGGGGGTGTGAGCGATGTTCGCCCTCGCCCTGCGGTCCCTGCGCCAGCGCCCGGGACGGTCCGTGGCCACCCTGCTCGCCGCCTTCCTCGGTGCCGCGATCATCATGACCTTCAACTCGATGCACGACACCGCGGGCGCCCGGGGCGTGGACAGCGTCAGCTCCGAGTCGCTCACCACCGCGGCGGGCGTCGTCGGCGGCTACGGCACGCTCCTGGTGTTCTTCGCGGTCGCCTCCACGCTGACGGTCAACGTCCGCCAGCGGGAACGGGAGATCGGCCTGCTGCGCGCCACCGGGGCCACCCCCGCACAGATCAAGCGCATGATCGTCGGCGAGGCCGCGGTGCTCGCCCTCATCGGCTCGGCCCTGGCCGTAGGGCCCGCGATGCTGGGCGGCCGTGCGCTCCTCGGCGCCTTCCAGGACAGCGGCCAGGTCGCCGACGGCGTCGCCTACCACTTCGGGCCGATCGCCCTGATGTCGGGCATCGACGTGACGCTGCTCGCCTCGGTGGGCGCGGCGTTCCTCGCGGTGCGGCGGGCCACGCGGGCGGCGGCGGGCGTGCGTCAACCACGCTCCCGGGTAAGGGATTTCGCCGGGTACGCGGCCCTGATCGCCGGGGCGCTCGGGGTCTGCGCGACCTTTGCCTTCGACGCGACGGACGCCGCCCTGATGGCCGCCCCCGCGTACGGCGCGATCCTGCTCTCGGCCGGCTTCGCGGTGTTCTCGCCGCGGCTGCTGCGCGCCGTCCTGGGCGCCGTCGAGCGGCCGCTCGGAGCGATCGCCGGGGCGTCCGGTTACCTGGCGGTGCATCAGATGCGGCGCCGTGCCGACCAGTTGACCGGGATCCTGATGCCGCTGATCCTCTTCACCGGCATGGCGACGGCCACGCTGTGCATGCAGTCCGTCCAGAACGACGCGCTCAAGGCGTCCGGGCTCACCAGGTCCGTCGAGGACAAGAACCTGGAGACGCTGAACCTGGTGGTCGTCGGCGTCATCGTCGTCTTCGCCTGCGTCATGCTCGTCAACAGCCTGTACGCCGCCACGGCTTACCGGGGACGGGAGTTCGGGCAGCAGCGCCTCGCCGGGGCGACCCCGCGCCAGGTGCTCGCGGGGGTCGGCGTCGAGGGCGTGCTCCTGACGGCGACCGGGGTGTTCTTCGGCACGGTCGCCGCGCTCGCCGGGATCCTGCCGTTCACCATGGTCCGCACCGACGGGGTGCTGCCGGAGCGCGGGCTCGGGATCTGGCTCGGCGTGGTCGCGGTCGCGGCGGCGACGACGCTGGTCACCAGCGTGGCGACGGCGCGCAGGACACTGCGGGCGCCGGCGGTCGAGGCGGTGGCGCTGGCGGCCTGACGGCCCGTCAAGAGCCGGGCGGGGAAAGACCATCACGGGGGTATGGCGAAGGGGCGGCCGCGCGTGCAGCGGCCGCCTTCTTCGCGTGCGGCATCAGCCGGACGGGCTCGGCGGGGAAGGGCTCACGTCGCGATCATGACCGCCGACGCCGTCACGCCGACCACCACGATGAAGCCGCGCAGCACCAGCGGCGGCAGCTTCCGGCCGAGCCGGGCGCCGAGGAGGCCGCCCACCGTCGAACCGGCCGCGATCACCGCGGCCGCCGCCCAGTCGACGTGCGTGACCGAGATGAACACGATCGCCGCGACGCCGTTCACGATCGCAGCCAGGACGTTCTTCGCGGCGTTCAGGCGCTGCAGGTCGTCCAGGAGGAAGGCCCCGAACAGGCCCATGAGCAGCACCCCTTGGGCCGCCCCGAAGTATCCGCCGTACACACCCGTGGCCAGCACCCCCAGCCACAGCGGCACCCCGCCGTCCACGCGCCGCGACGTGGACTCGCGCCCCTTGAGCCAGCGGTTGAGGCGCGGCTGGAGCAGCACCAGGACACAGGCGGTCAGGATCAGGACGGGCACCACGGCCTGGAACGCGTCGGCGGGCAGGAGCAGCAGGAGCACCGCACCGATCAGGCCGCCGACGAGCGAGGCCGCGCCGAACCGCACCAGGCGCCGCGCCTGCCCCTTCATCTCGCGCCGGTAGCCGTACGCGGCGCTGAGCACGCCCGGCACCAGACCGATGTTGTTCGACACATTGGCGAGCACCGGCGGGAAGCCGAAGGCGAGCAGCGTGGGGAAGGTGATGAGGGTCCCGGACCCGACCACCGCGTTGATGCCGCCCGCGGCGATGCCCGCGGCCCCCACGGCCGCGATCTCCAGTGGATCCACAACACACCTTTCCCTGCCGTGCATCGGACCGGCGGGTCGGCACCCGCCGGGAGTTCACGAGGTTCCGGACCCGCGCGAACCCCCGGAGCGGGTTGCCGCCCTTGGGCCCGTACGAGATCTTGGTCCCGTCCCAGACCCAAGTCAATCCTCGGGTTTCCTTGCAACTACCCAAGCGATACCTTCAGCCCTTGTGACTCTCGACGACCTCCGTGTGTTCATAGCCGTGTGCCGGGCGGGCAGCCTCAGCGCCGTCGCCCGCGACCTGTCCTGCACGCAGTCGGCCGTGAGCCAGCACGTCAAACGCCTGGAGCGGGAGCTCGGCGTCAGCCTCGTGGAGCGGCACCCGCGCGGCGTCGTGCCCACGTCTGCGGGGCGGATCCTCCAGGAGGCGGCCGCCGACGGGATCGGCGGGATCGACCTGGCGCTGCGGCGTCTGCGCGACCTGGTCGCGGGGGACGGCGGGCAGCTGCGCATCACCACCGGAGCCACCACCGTGCGGCACTTCATGTCCGGCGCGATCGTCGACTTCAAGCGACGCCATCCCCAAGTGAGCCTGGAATTCCAGACGGTGAGCTCCAGCCGCAGCTGCTTCGACGCGCTCGCCGCCGACGACATCGACCTCGCCTGGATCACCATCGGCCCTGCTGTGCGCGGCATCGAGCAGCGGCCCGTCGTCGAGCTGCCCTGGGTCCTCGCCGTCGCGGCCGACGCCCCGCTCGCGGCCCGCACCCGCGCCGAGCCGCCCGACCTCGCCGCCGCCCGGCTCATCCGGCCGCCGCAGCGCTCCACCTCACGGGTCCAACTCGACGGCGCACTGGGGGAGTTGGGCATCACGCCCACCCCCGACGCGAGCGAGGCCGACTGGGACACCGCGATCCTGCTCGCCGAACTCGGCCTGGGCGAGGCCGTGGTGCCCGCGCTGCCCGGCTGGGACGCGGCCGCCCTGCCCGGCCTGCGCCTGCTTCCGATCCCCGCGCTGCCCACCCTGTCCGTGGGCTGGGCGGTGCGCCGCTGGGACGCGCTGAGCCCGCTGGCCCGCGCGTTCGCCGACACGGTGGCGCGCGCGTCGCGCGAGGGCGGCCTCGGCGGGACGGCCGCCGAAGGGGTGGCCTCGGCTACCGGCGCAGGCGCGCAGCCCGCATCTGCAGATAGCGGATCTCGGGGACGCTGAGCGTGCGGCTCGCCGCCAACTGATAGGCCGCGCGGGCGCCTTCGGTGTCGCCCGCCCGCTCCAGGAGGTGCCCGCGCACCGAGTCCAGGCGGTGGTGCCCCGCCAACGGCCCCTCCAGCGCGTCGAGTTCGGCGAGCCCCGCCGTCGGGCCGTGCACCATCGCGACGGCCACGACCCGGCCGAGCCGGGCCATCGGCTCCGGCGCCCGCTCCAGCAGCACGTCGTACAGGGCGAGGATCTGCGGCCAGTCCGTGTCCTCGGCGCGCTCTGCCTCGTCGTGCAGCGCCGCGATCGCCGCCTGCACCTGATAGGCGCCCACCGGAGCCTGCGCCAGCGCCTCCTCCACCAGGGCGGTGCCCTCGGCGATGGCGCCCCGGTCCCAGCGGCCGCGGTCCTGTTCGTCGAGCGGGACCAGCTCGCCGTGCGGCCCCGTGCGCGCCGCGCTGCGCGCCTCGGTGAGCAGCATCAGGGCCAGCAGCCCGGTCACCGCGCCCTCGCGGGGCAGCAGCCGGCGCACCGCCCGGGTCAGCCGGATCGCCTCGCGGGCGAGCTCGGCGCGGTGCAGGGCGGGGCCCGACGTCGCCGTGTACCCCTCGTTGAAGATCAGATACAGGACCTGAAGGACGGCCGTGAGCCGCTGGTCCCGGTCCTCGGGGCCGGGCTGCCGGAACGCCACGCCCTTCACCTTCTGCTTGGCCCGGCTCACCCGCTGCGCCATCGTCGCCTCGGGCACCAGATGGGCGCGGGCGATCTCGGCCGTGGTCAGGCCCCCGACGGCGCGCAGGGTCAGGGCGACCTGCGCGGCCGGGGTGAGCGTGGGGTGGCAGCACAGGAACAGCAGCGTGAGCGTGTCGTCCTCCGAGGGGGCGCGGCTCTCGCCGGGCGCGGGCGCCGTGAAGTCGTCCCGCGGGGTCAGCTGCGTGGCGGTCTCCTCGCGCCGCCGCCGCGCCTCGTCGGCGCGCAGCTGGTCCATGAGCCGCCGCGAGGCGACCCGGATCAGCCAGCCGCGCGGATTGTCCGGCACGCCCTCGCCGGGCCACTGCCGCACGGCGGCGAGCAGCGCCTCCTGTACGGCGTCCTCGGCGGCGCCGAAGTGCCCGTACCGCCGCACGAGCGCACCGAGGACCTGCGGCGCGAGCGGGCGCAGCAGGTCCTCGACGCGTGCGGTGGAACTCAACAACCGGCTCCGTCGGGGGCGCTCTGGATGGGCCGGATCACCACCGGGAAGACCGGGGCGCCCTCGGGTCCGGGGCACTCCAGGATGCGCTCGGCGATCTCCGTGACCCGCTCCAGGCTGGCGCAGTCGAGGACCCAGTAGCCGGCGAGGACCTCCTTGGTCTCGCTGTAGGGGCCGTCGGTGACGACCGGCCGTCCGTCCGGGCCCCGGCCGACGGTGCGGGTCTGCGCGGGCTCGGTCAGGCCCTGCCCGTCGACGAACTCCCCGGTCTCGGCGAGATCGTCGTTCAGGGAGCTCATGAAGGAGAACATCGCCTGGATCTCCTTCTCGCTCCACGCCGGACTGGCCGCCGAGCCCTTGCCGCTCATGGCCTCGTAGTCGGCCTGGGTGCCCTGGATCATCACCAGATACTTCATGGTCTCGCTCCTCGGGTGCGGTGCCGCCCCCGGTGGGCGGCCTTCACGGGAGACGTCGGAGCCGACGACGCGTTCTCGACACGTGACGACGCCTTCTCGGCGCATGCGGACAACACCATCTTCCGGCCGTCAGCCCCAGACCGTGAACCCCAGCGTCGTCAGGGTGGACTCCGTGCGCCGCTGCAGGCGCCGGGCGAGCGGCAGCAGCTCGTCGGCGCGCCCGGCGGGCAGCGAGAAGGCGATGGTGGACGGCACCCGGCCGACCGTGATGGGCACGGCGGCACAGACGGTGCCCGGCAGATACTGCTGGTGTTCGTGCAGCGGCGCCCCCCGGTCCAGGCGCGCCAGCTTCCGCAGCAGCGCCCGGTCGTCGCTGACCGTGTACGGGGTGAGCTGCTCGACCGGGTGCCGGGACACATGGTCGCGCCGCCCGTCCTCGTCGAGCTGGGCGAGCAGACACTGGCCGAGGGCGTGCGCGTGCGCGGTGCGCCGGAAGTCCGCCCACTCCTCGACGCCCGGGTGTGCGGGGCTCACGGCCTGCGAGACGACATTGACCTCGCCGTCCTCGTAGAAGGCGTAGTACACGGCGACCCCGAGCTCGTCGCGCAACGCCCCCAGCCAGCGGGCGAGTTCGGCCCGCACCACGCCGCGCCCGACGGGCCCGCTGAGCCGCCCGGCGGCGGGCCCCACCAGATACAGCCCCTGCTCCCGGCGGAGATAGCCGTCGTGGGTGAGGGTGCGCAGCAGGTGGTACGTCGTCGCCATCGGCAGCCCCACCTGCCGGGCCAGCTGCTTGGCGGTGGCCCCGCCGTCGTGGTCCGCGACGGCTTCGAGCAGGCGCAGGGCCCGCCGGACCGAGCCGATGAGCGTGGGGCCGGAGCCACCCTGGTCGGCCGTGGTGTCGGACATGAAGAGGTCTCCCCCGATACGGAATGGTCAATTCCTCGGAGATTGTTAACCACGGAACGGTGACGGGTGGGACTTCTCCTGAAACCAGCCGAGCGGGGTGATAGGGGAACTAGTGTGTGCTTTTTGCTTATGCCACACGCATGTGCCCCGAGCGGGCGACGCCGAAGGGACGGACATGTTCACGAGACCGCTGGGCGACGACGGGGCCGAACTGCGGCCGCTGGAGCCGTGGCAGGCCGAGGAGTTCCTCGCCCACATCGACCGCGGCCGGGACTTCATCGGCCGCTACGTGGGGCTGCCCGACCTCGTCACCGACCTGGAGTCGGCGCGCGGCTGGCTGCAGAGATACGCGGACAAGGCCGCGGCCGACTCCGGCCGCCTGTACGGGATCTGGCTCGACGGCCTCCTCGTCGGCGGCGTCCTCTTCCGGGTCTTCGACGCTGAGCAGGGCACGTGCGAGGCGGGCTGCTGGTTGGAGCCCGCCGCGGCCGGACGCGGTCTCGTCACCCGCGCGGTCCGGGTCCTCATCGACTGGGCGGTGGACCAGCGCGGCATCCACCGCGTGGAGTGGGTGCTCTCCGCCGGGAACACCCCGAGCGCCAACGTCGCCAAGCGCCTCGGCATGACCCGCGACGGCGTCCTGCGCGACAGGTTCGTCTTCCGGGGCGAGCGCCACAGCGACGAGGTGTGGTCGGTGCTGGCCCCGGAGTGGCGGGCGGCGCGCGAGACCGGCTGACCGTGAGAGGAGCGCGGGACTGACGCGAGCGGCTAACCGACCGAGCCGAGCCACTCCACCAGAAGGCGACCGACCTCGTCGGCCCGCTCCTGCTGCACCCAGTGGCCGCACCCGTCGAGCAGGTGCGCGGCGTGCAGCCCCGGCAGGGTGTCGGGGAACGCCTTGATGGCGTCGGCGAGCCAGGTGGTGGAGGCGTCCCGGGTGCCGCCGATGAACAGCGAGGGCTGGGTGAGCGGGGCGCCCGCGTGCGCGCCGAGCTCCTCCCAGTCCCGGTCCATGTTCCGGTACCGCGCCAGCGCCCCGGCAAGCCCGGTCCGCTCGAACTCCCCCGCATAGACATCGAGTTGCTCCTCGCTCAGCCAGCCGGGCAGCTGCTCCCCGACGGGGAACCGGTCGCGCAGCGTGCCCCCGCCACGGCTCAGGAAGTGCGGATCGGGGGCATCGGGTCCCGGCATGGTGTCCCCGGAGAACGCGGCGTAGAAGCCCGCGAGCCACCCGCGCACGTCCGGCTCGATCTCGCGCTCGGCCCGCCCCGGCTCCTGGAAGTACGAGACGTAGAACTCCTCCGCGTCCCCGCCCATCGTCGCGAACACATCGCTGGGCCGAGGCCCGCCGGGGGGTGCATAGGGCACGCTCAGCAGGCCGACCGCACGGAACACATCGGGCCGCAGGAGGGCGGAGTGCGCGGCGATGTTCGCACCCCAGTCGTGCCCCACGATCACGGCCTGCTCCTCACCGAGGGCGCGCACGACGGCGACGCCGTCCTCGACGAGCTCACGCATCCGGTACGCGGCCACGTCGTCCGGCCGCGAAGAGCGCCCGTACCCGCGCACGTCCACGGCCGCGGCCCGGTACCCCGCGGCGGCGAGGGCGGGCAACTGGTGCCGCCACGAGGACCAGGACTCAGGAAACCCGTGCACGAGCAGGACCAGCGGCCCGCTGCCCTGCTCGACGAGGTGGGTGCGGCCGGCGGGGGAGGGGACGAGGCGGTGACGGGGGGAGGGAGAGGTGGTAGCCATGGCCCGATCGTGGGCCGCGCATCCGCAGGGCCGCGACATTTGTTGCCGTGTCGGCAAACGAGAGGGGCATTCCAGCCCGTCCGGCGTTTGAGGACGAGGCCGTTCAGGCCGATGGGGGGCAAGGGGCGAAGCCCCAAAAAGAGGCCGCCCCAGGGGCGACGGAGTCGCGGTTTCGGGAAGGGGCGGGCTTGGGGACAGGCCCCGCAGGGCAGCCCAGCTCACCCCCTCCGCACCCGCTCCAACACCTTCACCCCCACCTCCAACGCCTCCCCCGGCTCCCGCACGGCCAGCTGCAGGTCGATGAAGAAGCTGTCACCCCCCACCCCCGAGTCCCGCACCCCGGCGAGGGCCCCGGCGATGTCCGCATCGGTCGCCCCCGGCTTCGGGTTCAGCCGAAGGTGCTGCCGCAGCGCCCCCGGATCCCGCCCCGCCTCCTCCGCGGCCCGCACCGCCGCACCCCACAGCCCGGCGTGCGCCGGTGCGGGCAGCACCATCCCCATCCACCCGTCGGCCCGCCGCCCGATGCGCCGCATCGCCGCGGGCGTGAACCCGCCCAAGTACACGGGTGGCACCGGCCGTTGGGCGGGCCGCAGCCCGACGTACGAGCGCGGAATGGTCCACTGCGGCCCGTCGTGCTCGAACTCCTCCTGGCTCCAGTAGCCGTGCAGGATGTCGAGGATCTCGTCGAGGTGCGCCCCGCGCCGCGTGAAGTCGGCGTTGACGGCGGTGTACTCGTCCCGCATCCACCCGATGCCGAGCCCGGCGTCGAGGCGGCCCCCGCTGATCTGGTCCAGGGAGGTCAGGCTCCGGGCGAGCAACAGGGGCGGGTACCAAGGGGCGTTGATGGTGCTGCTCCCCAGGCGCACCCGTGTCGTCGCGGTGGCCGCGACGGTCAGCACGGTCAGCGGGTCGAGGAGGGTCTTGAACTCGGGCGGGTAGGGGTGCTCGGCCGAGTACTCGGGGCCCGGGTAGATGTCGCTCGGTGCGACGGGGGTCAGGGCACGGTCCCCGACCCACAGCGAGTCGAACCCGGCGTCCTCCGCGTCCCGCGCGAACGAGGCGATCGCCTCGGGCCTGGCGTGCGTGCCGTACTGGGGGAGAGCTATTCCTAAGCGCATGCCCGCATTCTGGGTCGGCCGGTGACACGAGGGACCGGCGCGGCGCACGTGATGCGTGTCACCATCCCGATTCAGGCTGTGAGTTAAGCCGTGGGGGAAGCGGCTCGGGCCGAGGGCGGCCCGGGTATGTTGCGGGACAGGGCACGAGGCCGCGGGACGGCGCGCAGGGCCACGGGCCAGGGGGCAAGGGGCAAGGGGGAGAGGCCGCATGACCGGTCGGAGCAGGCGCACGGTGAACGACCTGCGGCGGGACAACCGCGCCGCGGTGCTGCGGCAGTTGTACTTCGAGGGCCCCATGAGCCGCCACTCGCTCGGCCCGGCGACCGGGCTCAGCTCCGGCTCCATCAGCAACGTCGCCGCCGAACTGGCCGCCGAGGGCCTGGTGGAGGAGGCGGGCAGCGTCGACTCCGCGGGCGGGCGCCCGCGCACCCTGCTGCGCGTCGCGCCCACGGCCGGACACCTGATCGGCGTGGACGTGGGCGAGACCCGCGTCCGCATCGAGCTCTTCGACCTGACGCTCACCGAACTGGCCCGCACCGAGCGCCCGTTGGAGCCGGTCGGCCACGACGCCGGGTCCTGCGGCTACGACGTCGACGCCATCGTCGGGCACATCGGCGACGGCGTCCGCGAGGTCCTGGACAGGGCGGGCATCGCCCCGGAGCGGCTGCTCGGCGTGGGCGTCGGCGTCCCTGGCATCGTCGCCCGCACCGCCGAGGAGGGCGCCGTGGTGCACGCCCAGACCATCGGCTGGGACGCGGTCCCGCTGGAGTCGCTGCTGCGCGCCACCGGCCAACTGCCGGACACCGTCCCGTACTTCATCGACAACGGCGCCCGCACCCTCGGCCAGGCCGAGCTGTGGTTCGGCGCGGGCCGCGGCGCCCGCAGCGCCGCCGTCATCCTCTTCGGCTCCGGCGTGGGCGCCTGCCTGGTCACCGACGTCATGGAGCACGGCAGGGCGCTGGAGTGGGGCCATCTCACCGTACGGGTGCGGGGGCGCAGGTGCCGGTGCGGGGCGCTCGGCTGCCTGGAGGCGTACGCGGGTGCGGAGGCGCTCCTGGAGCGCTGGCGGGAGGCGGGCGGCCGCCCGCCCGAGGGCGTCGACGAGGAGACCGCGCTCGCCGCGATGCTGGCGGCGGCGTACCCGGCCGACGCCGACGCCTGGGGCGCGGCGGGCGATTCAGCCGCCGAAGCCGCTGTCTCGGGCGCGGCGGGCGATCCTGGAGCTGGAGCTGGAGCGGGCGATCCTGGAGCTGGAGCTGGAGCGGGCGATCCTGGAGCTGGAGCTGGAGCTGGAGCTGGAGCTGGAGCTGGAGCCGATGCCGGAGCGGCGGGCGATCCTGCCGCCGAAGCCGAAGCCGAAGCCGAAGCCGAAGCCGAAGCCGAAGCCGAAGCCGAAGCCGAAGCCGAAGCCGAAGCCGAAGCGGCGGGCGATCCTGCAGCCGGAGCCGGAGCCGGAGCCGGAGCCGGAGCCGGAGCCGGAGCCGGAGCCGGAGCCGGAGCTGATGCCGGAGTCGATGCCGCCATCGCCATCGCCACCGCCCCTGACCCGCTGGCCCGCGCCGTCCTCGACGAGACCGCCGAGTACCTGGGCGCCGGGCTCTCCGACCTGATCAACCTCTTCCAGCCCGAGCGCGTCCTCATCGGCGGCTGGGCCGGTCTCCAGCTCGGCGCCCGCTTCCTGCCCGCGGTCCGCGCGCACGCCACCGCGTACTCCCTGGCCTACCCGGCGCGCCGCGTCACCATCGAGATGGGCGAACTCGGCCCGGACGCGGTCACCGTGGGCGCCGCGACCCTCCCGCTCGCGGACTTCTTCGCCCGGGGAGGGCGCCGCGAGGACGGCGCGCGGGAGCGTGAACTCCCGCCCTGGCACGCCGCGTTGGCGGAGCGGGTGCCGATCTCCTGAACGCCTGCCCTGAACGCCTGCCCTTGCTCTGAACGCCTGCCCTGAACGGCGTCAGGCGGACTCCCGTACCACCAGCTCCGGTTCGAAGATCACCGACGTGGGCCCGGTGCGCTCCCCTTCGATGTGCTCCCGCAGCAGCCGCACCATCGTCGCCGCCATCTCCTCCACCGGCTGGCGCACCGTGGTGAGCGGCGGGCGGCAGGCGCGCGCGGCGGACGAGTCGTCGAAGCCGACCACCGCCACGTCGTCCGGTACACGCCTGCCCGACTCGCGCAGCACCTGGCACGCGCCCTGCGCCATCAGGTCGTTGGCCGCGAACACCCCGTCCAGGACCGGGTGTTCGGCGAGCAGCCGCACCATCGCCTCGGCGCCGCTCTGCTGGGTGAAGCCGCCTTCGGCGACGGGCACGTACGGGTGCCCGTGCCGCGCCATCGCGTCCCGGAACCCGGCGAGCCGCTCCTGCCCCGCGGGCACGTCCAACGGCCCCGAGACCGTGGCCACTCGGCGGCAGCCGCGGGCCAGCAGATGCTCCGCCGCGAGGCGGGCCCCGTCCTGGTGGGCGAGGTCGACATAGCTGAGCGGGGCGGCGAGGGCCGGGCGGGCGAACAGGACCGCGGGCAGGCCCGCCGCGGCGAGGCGCTCCGGCAGCTTGTCCTCGGCGTGCGTGGAGACGACCAGGGCGCCGTCCGCGCTGCCCTGCCGCAGATAGGCGACGATCTGCTCGCAGGCCGCCTCCGAGTCCGCGAACATCAGCACCGGGTGCATCGACCGCGGCCGCAGCGCGCCCACGACACCGCTGACCACCCGGCCGAAGAACGGATCCGCGAACACCCGCGCGGCAAAGGAGTCCTGGGTGTCCTGGGCGCCCTGTGCTCCCTGGGTGTCCGCCGTCTCGTCGCCCGTCCCCGCGACGACCAGCGCGACCGTCTCGGCCCGCCGCGTGACCAGGGAACGCGCGGCGCTGTTCGGGGTGTAGCCGGTGCGCTCGATGGCCTGCCGGACGGTCTCCTGGATCACCGGATCCACGTTCCTGATGCCGTTGATGACCCGGGACACCGTCGCGCGGGAGACCCCCGCCTCCCGCGCGACATCTTCAAGTGTGGGCAGCCGCCTGCTCATTCCCGCACCCTATCCCGGGGTACGCGGGGCGGGGAGAGCGCTTTCCGCATGCCGGTGCCCGTTGCCGCCGTGGCCGCGTCAGTTGAAGACGTACCAGGTGACGTCCACCGACGCGGTGCGCCCCGCCGAGTCCGTCACCGTGATCCGGCTGGTCCGCGTGCCCCACTGGGTGGGCGTGCCCGAGACGGTCCCGGTGGAGCGGTCGACGGTGAGGCCCGCGGGCAGCCCGGTCGCGGTGAACGCGCGGCCGCCGGTGCCGCCGGTGGCCTCCAGGGCGAGCCGGACGGGGCGGCCGATGTAGACGGTCTGGCTGCCCGGGTCGCGCAGCGACGGCGCACCGCCCGTGCCGCCGCCGACGGTCCAAGTGAAGCTCACCGAGGCCGACTTGCCCGCACTGTCCGTGGCGGTGACCGTCACCTTCGCGGTCTGCGCGGTGGTCGTGGCGCCGCTGAGGGTGCCCGTGGACCTGTCGACGGAGACGCCCGCGGGCAGCCCGGTGGCGCTCCAGGTGTACGGGGCGGTGCCGCCCCGCGCGCTGTTCTTCACCTCGACCGACTGGCCGACCGCGGACTGCTGGTCGGCGACGGCGGCCACGGCGACCCCGCCGGGCTGGGCGCCCTCGGTGGCCAGCGCCAACTGCCACTTCTGCAGCGCCTCGCCGACCGGCTGGAAGATCGTGAACGTCTCACCGCTGCTGCCGCACGTATTGCTGCCGCCCCCGGAGTGCAGCCCGACCGCCTTGCCGCCGCTCGCCGTGACGTACGAGCCTCCCGAGTCGCCGCCCGCCGAGCAGGCGTCGGTGTACGACAGGCCGTCGATGACGACGTTTCCGTAGTCCACGCTCTGGTCGACCTTGGTGATCTCGCCGCAGCGCCAGCCGCTGGTCTGCCCCGAGCGGCACACGGACTGGCCCACCACGCCCTCGGCCGACCCTGTGACGGTCACGTCACCGTTGCCGTACCCGTCGACTCGCGGCGCGAGATTCCACCCCGGCTGATCGACGTCCACGAGCCCGAAGTCCCCCTCGCGCGCGTTGACGCTGTGTGTCCCGCCCGCATTGGAGGTGCCGAGCCGGGAGCTGTCCTTCCCGTACGCGGGCTGGTCGGCGTCGTTGGTGCAGTGCCCCGCCGTGAGGAAGCCCTTGGCGCCGCCCCCGGCCGTCACGGAGAACCCGATCGAGCAGCCGCTCTCACTGCCCGGTGTCCACTTGTCACCGCCCACCACGTCGCCCTGCTGCCGCACAGGGGCGTCGGTGACCTCCACCAGCCGTACGGCCCGGCCGAGTTGACGCATCCGCGACCGGAACGTCTCCGTCGCGGCGCGGTGTTCCGTCCGCAGCACCCGCACCTCGACCCGTCCGGTGCGCTCGTCGACGCCCCACCCGGCCACCCCGGGCACCCCGTCGGCCTGACGGCGCACCACCCGCTCCACGTCGGTGAGTTGGCTCTTCCCGTACGGCACGAGGTGTGCGACGGCGCCCGCGGCGCGGACCTGACGGGCGTCGGCGGCGGTGGTGACCGAGGCGTTGAGCCGCCCCTGGGCCGCGTCGAACCACAGGCCGGTGACCCGTTCACCGAGCCGGGTGCGCAGCGCCGCAGCGGCGTTCCCGGCGGCGGCTTCCTGGGCGAGCCGGGTTCTGGCCTGCGCGGCGGTGAGCCCGAAGTCCCGCTGCATCGCCTTCAACAGCGGTGCGGGTGGCCGGGGTCGGCCCGCCGCGTCGGCCGGGAGCGCGGCGGAGCCGCCCAGCAGGACGACGGTCGCGATGGCTGTGACGGTGGCCCGCAGGCGTATTCGGGAGCGGGGATGAGCGTGATGGGGGAGAGATACAGGGAGCACGGAGGGTCCTCTCATGGGGGGTTCCTGAGTGCGCCACAGCGTGCGGGGAGCGGATGGGGGAGGGCATCGGGGAAAACCCTTGCGTCACCCGCGATCTGACGGTTCCTCATGCTCTTCCTCAGGCGACGTCGCGGGCCCCGGGAGAGGCGGACGTCCCGAAGGGTTGATCACCCGCTGCACCCGCGCCTACGGTCGGCCGCATGACGCGAGAGCGCCGGCCGACACCGGGTGCGGGACCGGCCCGAGTGGCCTGGCCCGCCGGAACAGGGCAGGTCGAGCGGGGAGAACGCCTGCTGCGGCAGACCGGACGGCTCGTGGTCCTGGGCCCGTGGGGCGCGGGCCGCACGACCCTGCTGAGCGCGCTCGCCGCCCGACAGCGTGCCGAGGGCCGCGCCGACCACGTCCTGCGCCTCGCACCCCGGCCGCGCGACCGCGCGCTTC
This sequence comes from Streptomyces sp. NPDC059009, assembly GCF_042740175.1. Taxonomy (NCBI): domain Bacteria; kingdom Bacillati; phylum Actinomycetota; class Actinomycetes; order Kitasatosporales; family Streptomycetaceae; genus Streptomyces; species Streptomyces sp. NPDC059009. The sequence continues at coordinate 63,564 of NZ_JBHYJB010000050.1, forward strand.
CCTACGGCGCGGTCGCTGCGCTGTTCGCACAACTACCGGGGCGCGGTGCCCTGGAAGGTGGGCAACTCGCAGCTGTGGAGGGTGTGTTGGGCGAGGGCTCGCCTGGCAAGCGTGCCACCGGCGAAGCGCCACCCCCCGACCCCCTCGCCCTGCGCCTCGCCCTCGGCACCCTTCTGGCCCGCCTGCCGGGCCACGTCCTGCTCACCGTCGACGACACCCAGTGGCTCGACGAGGACAGCGCCGATGTGCTCGGGCACGTGGTGCGCGCCCTGGCGCCGGACCGGCTGGCCGTCGTGTGTGCCGAGCGGGCCGCTCGTCGGGCGGACGTCGCCCGGGGCCTGTGCGGGGACCACGCGCCCCGGCTGTGCCTCGGGCCGGTCAGCGCCGAGGAGGTGGCCGACCTCCTCGTGTGCCACGGGGTTCCGGGGCGGCACGCCGCGCGGGTGCACCGGTACGGCGGGGGACACCCGCTGCTCGTACAGGCGCTGGCCGAAGCGATGAGCGGGACGAGCGGGGCGGCCGTACGGTCGGCGCACGTGCCCGTACCGGGGGACCACGTGCGGGAGTTGGCCGAGCTGTGGCTGGGGACCGTGTCGGACGAGGTGCGGCACACCCTGTTGATGCTCGGCCTCTCGGCGGGCGCGGTGTCGCCCGCGCTGCTGCGGCGGGCCGGGCGGGCCGACGCGGACGCGCACCTGGCGGCCGCGGACCAGGCCGGGATCGTCCGCACCGGAGCCGACCCGCACCGCGACGCCGTCACCTTCACCGCCGACGCGCTGCGGGACGCGGCGGCCCGCACAGGCGGCAGGCCGCAGCGCGTCGCGGCCCACCAGGCGCTCGCCACCGCCACCGAGGACCCGCTGCACGCGACCCGGCACCGGCTCCTGGCCCTGGAGCGGCCCGACGGTCGACTCGCCCGCCAGGGACAGGAGGCCGCCCGGTGGGCGCGGGACTGCGGGGAGCGCGCCCTCGCCGCCGAACTGCTGCTGCTCGCCGCCGAACACACCCCGGTGCGGCAGCGCGCCGAACGCATCGGGCGGCTCGTCGAGGCCGCCCGCGACGCGGCCGCCGCGGGCCGCTGTCTGCTCGCCCTGCGCGCGGCCGACGCGCTCGCCGCCGCCCGGGCGGGCGCCCGCGACCAGGTGGCCGCGCTCCTCGCGGTGGTCGACACGGGCGGTCAGGCCATGGACGAACTCGAGGACGTCCTCGCCCGGGCGCTCGACCTGGCCCGCCCGCACCCGGCCCTGCTGGCCGCGGTCGAACTGCGGGTCGCGCTGCGCCACAACATCAGCGGCCGCCCCTTCCAGGCCCGCCACGCCGCCGAACGGGCCGTCCGTACGGCCGAGTCGGCGCACGACCCGACCGTGCGCACCCTCGCCCTCACCATGCGGGCCCGCATGGAGCGCATCACCGGGGACCCCGGGGCGGCCCACACCCTGGCCCGGGCCCTCGAAGCGGGGACGCCGGTCGGCGCCATCGGGATCCGGAACAGCCCGCAGTACCTGGCGGTCCGGCACGCCGTGTTCGACGACCGCCTCGCCGCGGCCCGCGACCGGTTGATGGAGCTGCTGCCGGTGGCCGAGCGCACCGGCGACGCCGAGGATCTCCAGGAGGTGCTGCGCAGTCTCGCCGAGGTCGACGCGCGCCTCGGCGCCCCCGGCCGCGCCCTGGAGTGGAGCGAGCGCGCGACGGTGGTGTGCGCGGCGGCCGGCCTCTCCCCGGGGCCCAGCTGGTACACGGCGGCGCTCGCCGAGACCGCGGGCGGCAGCTTCGCACGGGCGGCCGAACGGGCCCGGCTCGGCGCGCAGTCCTCCCGCGAGGACCACGACCTGCTGTTCACCTCCCGCAACCTGCTCGCCCTCGGCTCGGTGCAGCTGGCCACCGGCGAGGTCGCGGCGGCCGTCGCCACGCTGCGCGAGGTCGCCGAACTGGAGGGCCACCAGCGGGTCGACGACCCGACGATGCTGCGCTGGCAGCCCGAGCTCGCCGAGGCCCTCGCCGCCCACGGCGGCCCCGACGAAGGCCGGCTCCTGGTCGACCGGCTGCGCGCCACGGCCGGTGACCGGGTCCTGGCCACCGGCATCGGCCCGGCCCTCGACCGCGCCGAAGCCGCCTGCCTGGCCCGCCTGGGCGCCGAGCCCCGGGCGACGGACCTGCTGCGCCGCGCAGCCGCCCGCTTCCACCGCATCGGCCTGCCCCTCGAAGAGGCCCGCACCCACCTCGCCCTCGGCCGCCTCGAACGCACCCGGCGCCGGCACGCGGCCGCCCGCACCGCCTGGCGCGCCGCCCTCGTCCAGTACCAGCAGAGCGGCGCCCACCCCTGGACGGCCCTCACCCAGGACCTCCTGCACCGCCTCGACGCCACCGCGACCCGCGCCGACACCCCCCACCAACTCACCGAAGCAGAACGGAAGGTGGCCGCCCTGGTCGCCACCGGCATGACCAACCAGGAGGCCGCCGACCAGCTCTACCTCTCGGTGAAGACGGTGGAAGCCACCCTCAGCCGGGTCTACCGCAAGCTGGGCATCCGCTCGCGGGCCCAACTGCCGCGGGCGCGGGGAATGTCGTCGGGGGAACGCGCCCCCAGGGCATAGGCTCGCCGGATGGCGAAGTACTTCGACGTGCACCCCGACAATCCTCAGCGGCGCGTGATCGGCAACGTGGTCGACGGCATCCGCTCCGGCGATCTCATCGCCTATCCGACGGACTCCTGTTTCGCGCTCGGCTGCCAGCTCGGCAACCGGGAGGGAATGGCCCGCATCCGTGCCATCCGCCGGCTCGACGAGCGGCACCACTTCACCCTCGTCTGCCGGGACTTCGCGCAGCTCGGCCAGCTCGTCCACGTCGACAACGACGTGTTCCGGGCGATCAAGTCCGCCACCCCCGGCAGCTACACCTTCATCCTGCCCGCCACGAAAGAGGTGCCGCGCCAGCTCCTGCACCCCCGCAAGAAGACCGTCGGGGTGCGCATCCCCGACCACACCGTCACCCAGGCCCTCCTCGCCGAGCTCGACGAGCCGCTGCTCTCCAGCACCCTGCTCCTGCCCGACGAGGAGGAGCCGCTGACCCAGGGCTGGGAGATCAAGGAGCGGCTCGACCACGTGGTGGACGCCGTCGTCGACTCGGGCGACTGCGGCACCGAGCCGACGACGGTCATCGACTTCTCCGACGGCGACGTCGAGATCGTGCGCCGCGGGGCGGGCGACACCGCGCTGTTCGAGTAGCCCGGGTTCGAGCGGCCGGGACATTCCGGCCCGGCGGCCGATGAGTTCTGCGGTGATCGACCGTCTGTACTGCGACCGGCCGAGCTGCCGGGAACAAGCACAGCGGCATCCGCGCGTACCGAATCGCCGACCGAATATTGGGGAGTCCTCAGATGCGTACCTTGATCAGCACTGCTTTCGTCTCGCTCGACGGCGTCGTGGAGGCCCCGGGCGGCGAGTCCGGCTACCGGAACGCGGGGTGGACCTTCAAGGACATCGAGTTCCTCCCCGAGGCGTTCGAGACCAAGGGGCGGGAGCAGCAGGAGGCCGCCGCGATGATGATGGGCCGGGTCAGCTACGAGGCGTTCAGCCCGGTCTGGCCCGGCATGGAGGACTTCGCCGACTACAAGGTGATGCCCAAGTACGTCGTCTCCACCAGCCTCACCGAGGACGCCCTCGTGTCGAACTGGGGCGAGACCACGATCCTGCGCTCCCTCGACGACGTCGCCGCCCTGAAGCGGACCGAGGGCGGCCCGATCATCATCCACGGCAGCGCCACCCTCAACCGCGGCCTCTCGGACGCGGGCCTCATCGACCGCTACCACCTGCTCGTCTTCCCGCTCCTGCTCGGCGCGGGCAAGCGCCTGTTCAGCGACGCCGACAAGGACACGCAACACCTGAAGCTGGTCGAGCACGAGGCGTACGCCAACGGCCTGCAGAAGAACGTCTTCGACGTCGTCCGCTGATCTCGTCTGGTCTCGTCTCATCTCGTTCGACCTCGTTGATCGGACGTTGATCCGGGTGGTGCAGAGTGCCGTCCGTACGTGGAGAGCGCGCCCGTCGACCGGCCGCCGGGGCATGCGGGGGCATGCCTCCGGCGCAGGGCAGGCACAGGGATGTCAGGGACGGTGCCGAGCGGCGCCCGGGTCCGGGTCGCGCCCACGTCGATCCCGGCGTGGGCTTGGGGGCCCACGCCGGGCCCTTCCTTCCCCGTCATTCCCCGCCCGCACAACTCCCTTGTATGCCAGGCGTGATGGCCGTCAGGAGCTGGTGCACCTCGTCGGCCTCCACCGCGTGATGGCGTACGAACAGGCCGTGCGCCGTGCGGAGGTGGTCCCTGGCCTCGGCGGGGCGGTCCCGGTCCAGCAGGGAGCGGCCGAGCGCCGCGTGGGCGAGGGCCTGGCAGCGCGCCGAGTCATAGGCGACGCCCTCGGCCAGGGCCGCCTCGGCGTAGCCCGCCGCCCGCTCGGGCAGGCCCCGCGCGAGGGCGCACTCGGCGAGGCGGCCCCGGGTGAGCGCGGCCCACACCCGCCGCCCGGCCCGCTCGAACCCGTCGAGGGCGAGCAGGAGTTGGGGCTCGGCCGCCTCCGGGTCGCCGGTGCTCGTCAGGATGTGGCCGAACTGGTAGTGCGCGTAGGCCGTGCCGTAGACGCTGCCTGAGGGGGCGGCGAGCGCGACGCCCTGTTCCGCGGCGGACCGAGACGCGGCCGCGTCGCCGAGCGCAAGGCGGGCCCGGGCGATGTTCACGCAGCAGCGGCCCGCGCGGGCCGTGTCGCCGAGCGCGAAGAAGCCGTCCCTGGCCCGCGCGAAGTGGCTCACCGCCCGTGCGGGACGGCCGCTGGTGAGCAGGACGGAGCCCAACTGGTTGGCGGCGCGGGCGAGTCCGAGCGGATCGTCCGCCTCCCGCGCCAGGCGCAGCGCGGCCGACAGGTCCCGCTCGCTCGCCTCCGGCACCCGCGTCCAGTAGAAGGAGGTCCGCCCGCGCACATAGCGGGCCCGGCCCTGGCCCCAGAGCTCGCCGAGGCGCTCCGCCGCCTCGATGACCGGGGTGAGGACGGCCACGAGGTCGTGCTGGCGTGCCGGGGTCGGGACCAGGAAGAACCAGAGGCAGGCCAGGTCCCCCGCCGCCCGCAGCGCCTCGCGGGTCGCCGTCGCCTCGGCCGCCGCCTGCGCGATGGTCCGGGTGACCAGGTCGGCCTCGGCGGCGACCCAGCGGCGGGCCGCGTCCGCGTCGGCCAGGGGGGTGCCGGGCCGGTCGGGGGTGCGGCAGTGGCCGGGCAGGATGTCGTGCGGCTCCAGCCAGGCATAGGCGCCCCGGACCGTGGCCAGGACGTGGTCGATCAGGCGCAGCGCGGCCGCCCTGGGCACGTCGGCGGACTCCAGGCGCTCGCACTGGCGGCGCGCGGAGAGCCGTACGAGATCGTGGAAGCCGTACCGGTCCGGGCCGCACTCCTCCAACAGGCCCGCGTCGACGAGCTGTTCGGCCTGGTCGCGGGCCGTCTCCTCGTCGGTGTCGAGCAGTGCTGCCGCGGCCGCCAGGGGCAGTTCGGGCGCGTCGGCGACGGAGAGCAGCCGGAAGGCGCGCGCCGCCTCGGGGGTCAGGCTCTGCTGGCCGAGCCGGAAGGCGGCCGCCACGTCCAGGTCGCCGACCTGCAGTTCGTCCAGGCGCCGCCGCTCGTCGGCGAGCCGCTCCAGGAGGGCGGCCAGGGACCAGCCGGGGCGGCCGGCGAGCCGCGCCCCCACGATCCGCAGCGCGAGCGGCAGCCGTCCGCAGGCCGCCACCAGGGCGCGGGCCGCTTCGGGTTCGGCCGCGGTCCGCCGCTCTCCCGCGATGGCGGCGAGGAGCGCGACCGCCTCGTCCTCGGCCATGGCGTCCAGGGCGACCGGCCGGCAGCCGGGCAGCACCAGGGAGCGGTTGCGGGCCGTGACGAGGGCGGCGCTCGCGCCGGTGCCGGGCAGCAGCGGGGCGACCTGCGCGCCGTCGTGCGCGTTGTTGAGCACCACCAGGACGCGGCGCTCGGAGAGCAGGGAGCGGTAGAGCGCGGCGCGCTGCTCGGGCTGTTCGGGGACCGCCTCCCGCTCGACGCCGAGCGCCTCCAGGAACGCGCCGAGGACGGTGCCGCTGTCGCTCGGGCCCGCCTCGTGCAGCAGGCCGGGCCCGGCCTCGTCCGGGGCCGCGCCACCGGTCCCGGGCCGGTCCGCGCGGCGGGCCCCGGGCCGCCCGGACAGGCCGCGCAGCTCGGCGTAGAGCGTGCCGTCCGGGAAGTGGTCGCGCACCAGGTGTCCGACGTGCAGGGCGAGCGCGGTCTTGCCGACCCCCGCGATGCCGGTGATCACGGCGCAGGCCGGGGCCGGCGGCTGTCCGCTCCCGGCCCGCAGGAGGGTGTGCCGCAGCTCCTCGCGGTCGGCGGCGCGCCCGGTGAAGTCCGGCACGCTGGGCGGGAGTTGGCGTGGCCGGACGACCGGCGGGGGCTCCGCGGCCGTGGGGCGCGGCGGGTCGAGGCCGGGGTCGGCGGCGAGGACGCGGGCATGGGTCGCCGTGAGTTCGGGGCCGGGGGCGACGCCGAGCTCGTCGGCGAGGACCCGGCGGGCCTCGGCGTACGCGGTGAGCGCCTCGGACTGCCGTCCGCTGCGGTACAGGGCGACCATCTGCAGCACCCGCAGGCGCTCGCGCAGCGGGTGCGCGCCCACCAGTTCGCCGAGCGCAGGGGCGGCCGCGGCGTGCCGCCCGAGGTCCAGCGCACACCCGTACAACTCCTCGAGGGCACTGACCCGCAGCTCCCCGAGCCGCCCGCGCTCCCGCTCCACGAACGGCCCGCGCAGCCCGGCGAGCGCGCTGCCGCGCCACAGGCCGAGCCCCTGGGACAGCAGGGCGTGCGCCCGCCCGGCGTCCCCGTCCGCCCGCGCCGCCGCGGCCTGCGCCACCAGCCCCTCGAACCGGTCGGCGTCGACGGCCGCGACAGCCGCGACGGCTGCGGCGGCATCGGCGGCATCCGCGGGCAGGCGCAGTGCGTAGCCGTCCCCGGCCGACACCAGGACGGTGGCGGGCGCGCGCGGCGGCCGTGCCGGTTCGAGGAGCTTGCGCAGCCGCGAGACATACGTCCGTACGGTGCCGAGGGCGCGCGGCGGCGGTGCCTCGCCCCAGAGGGCCCCGATGAGTTCGCCCGCGCCGATGGCGCGCCCCCTGCGCAGCGCGAGCAGGGCGAGGACCGCCTGCTGCTGGGGCGGGCCGAGGGGCAGTTCGTGCCCGTCCCGGAGGGCCCGCACCGGGCCGAGCAACTGGATCGCGAGGGCGTGCTCCGCCTCGCGGGTGGCCGCTGTCCGGCCCGTGCTGCCTGTACTGATCGCTCTGCCCTTCGTCCGCGACCGAGGCTAACCGGCGGGTGGGGCGGCCCGGTTGGGGGGTGGGCGTCAGGGCAGGTGCTCAGGGCAGGCGTGCGGGGCGGGCGTTCAGGGCAGGGGGAGGTCCGCGGCGCGGGCCGCGTCCGCGAGCACCTCGCGCAGCATCGCGGGGGTGAGCCGGCCGGTGAAGGAGTTCCGCTGGCTCGGGTGGTAGCTGCCGAAGAGCCGTAGTTCGCGGTGCTGGCCCCCCGCGACCGGCGGGCACACCCCCGGGGGCCCGTGGCCCGACACGGGCCGGGGCGGGGGGCCCCCCCACCCC
>NZ_JBHYJB010000050.1:71217-79920 GCF_042740175.1 Streptomyces sp. NPDC059009
CGGGCGGGTTTCGGTCGCGGTGGTGTGGGGGTGGGCCGCCCCCCCCGCGCGTTTGGGCGGGGGGCCCCCCCCGGGCGGGGGCCCCCCGCACCGCGGTGGCCCCGTGCCCGAAGACGGGCCGGGGACGGGGCACCTCCCACCCGGCACGGGCCAGCGCGGGCAGCGTCGTCTGCCAGGAGAACGCCCCGAGCAGCACCACGGACCGCAGCGTCGGTGCCAGCAACTCCACTTCCCGCACCAGCCAGTTGCGGCAGGTGTCGCGCTCCGCGGTCGTGGGCTTGTTGTCCGGCGGGGCGCAGTGCACGGGCGCGGTGAAGCGCGTCCCGTACAGGGTGAGCCCGTCGTCGGCCCGCTCGGAGGTGGGGATGCCGGCGAGGCCCACGGAGTGCATGCACGCGACGAGGACGTCGCCGGTGCGGTCGCCGGTGAACATGCGGCCGGTCCGGTTGCCGCCGTGCGCGGCCGGGGCGAGGCCGACGATCAGCAGCCGGGCGTCCGACGGCCCGAAGCCGGGCACGGGCCTGCCCCAGTACGTCCAGTCGGCGAAGGCGCGGCGCTTGGTCCGCGCGACCTCCTCGCGCCACGCCACCAGGCGGGGGCAGGCCCGGCACTCCACGAGCCGTGCGTCGAGGCCCCGGACGGAGCGCGCCGTGCCCGCTGCCTGCTCCGGGTCGTGCACCTGCTCCGCGTCCATGACCGGGGCCTCCCGCCTCGCCTCGCCTCGTCTCGTCTCCGGCCGGTCGGCCGGCCTACGCCGTCAGCTTGCCCCGCTTGAGGTGCAGCACCTCGTCCGACGCGGCGGCGACCTCCTTGGAGTGGGTCACGACGATCACGCACTTGCCGTCGTCGTGGGCGAGCCCCCGGAACACCTCGATGATGCCGTCGGCCGTCTCGTGGTCGAGGCTCCCGGTGGGCTCGTCCGCGAAGAGGACGTCGACCTCGCAGGCCAGGGCCCGGGCGATGGCCACGCGCTGCTGCTGTCCGCCGGAGAGCTGCAGGGTGCGGCGGTGGTGCTCGGTGGGCTCGACGCCGAGCAGCGTGAGGAGCTCGACGGCGCGCTGCTTGCGCCGGCCGCCCTTGACGCCGGTGATCTCCATGGCGGAGGTGATGTTCTGCACCGCGGTCATGTACGTGAGGAGGTTCAGGGACTGGAAGACGGTCGCCACGTGCTGGTTGCGGTAGCGGCCGAGGCCGAGCCGGGAGATGTCCTGGCCCTGGAAGCTCACCGTGCCGGAGCTCGGCGCGTCCAGGCCGCTGGCCAGGGACAGGAGCGTGGTCTTGCCGGACCCCGAGGGGCCGACGACGGCGTACATCCGCCCGGCCTCGAAGCGGTAGCTGACGCCCTTGAGGACCGCGCGGCGGCGGTTGCCGCTCTGGTAGGTGCGGGTCACGTCGGCCAGTTCGAGCAGGGCAGGAGTGGTGGGGGTGGCAGGAGCGGTGGGAGTGGTGGGGGTGGCGTGGGAGGTCACGTCAGTCGCCCTTCGTGAGGATGTCGCGCGGGTTCAGGCGCAGGACGCGGGAGCCGGGGACGAGGGTGGCCAGGGCGGCGATGCCCAGACCGGTGGCGCCGACCCTGCCGATGTCGGCCGGGCCGAGACGGATGTCCATGGAGCTGATCGGCTCGACCTCCGGCTGGTCCTTGCCGCCGCCGCTGCCCATGGAGTTGGTGTAGTCCGGCTCCTGGGGCTTGTTCGCGGCGTCCTCCTTGGCCGAGGACACCTCGCCCGCCAGGAGCTTGTCGCCGATGCCCTGGGACAGGAACTGGCTGCAGGCCCCGGCCAGGCCGATGGCGACCACCGCGCAGGCGACGACCTCGACCAGGTGCTGGCCGAGCAGCCGCGGCTTCTTCTCGCCCAGGGAGAGCAGGATGCCGAGCTCCTTGCGGCGCTCGCGCAGCGACGAGGCGACGATCAGCGCGAGGATCACGGTGCCGGCGAGGGCGACCAGCCAGACGGTGACGGAGGCGAAGTCCGCGGTCTTGTTGATGGGCCCGACGAGCGTTTTGTACTGCTTGTCGTTCACGGTGATCGGGAAGATCCGCAGATCGGCGCCCGCGGCCTCGGCGTCCTTCTTGAGCCGGCCGAGGTCGTCGGGGTCCTTCAGCGTGAAGGTGGCGTTCTTGAGGACGGTGTCCTTGGTGCCCTTGCCCTCCAGCCTGGAGCCGCCGGCCGGAGTGACGTACAGGCGGTTGGCGGGGTCCATCATCGCGGGGACGTACTGGCCGCTGTCGGGCGTGCTGCTCTTGTAGACGCCGACGACCTTGAAGGAGTACTCGCGCTTGTCGCGCTCCTGCCCGGCGCCCGGCAGGACACCGACCATGAGCTTCATGCGGTCGCCGACCTTCAGGTGGTTGTCCTTGGCGACGCGCTCCTCGACGACGATCTCGTCGCTCTTGCTGTCCGGGGTGATGCCGCGCCCGGCGATCAGCTTGGAGTCGCCGTTACGGAATTCCTTGACCTCGTCGAGATCGAGGATTCCGGAGGCGCTGAACAGGTCGGTGCCGAGGGTGTCCTGGCCCTTCGGCGGCGGCACGGGCTGGTGCAGCTTGGTGGATTTCGTGGGAAAGGCGCCGCCGTCGGTGGCGTAATTGCACTTCGCCACCGCGGACGACTTGCAGATCTTGTCGACAAGACCGGCGTGCAGATCGCCCTCGGCACCGATCGTGCCGCCCTGGGGCCCGTCCGGCTTGTCCATCTTCCCCGAGTTGATCAGGCCGTTCACGTCCAGCTGCATGGTCGCCACCGCGCCCACCCGCTGCTTGGCGGCGTCCGCGGCCCGGGCGGCCGCGGACTGGATGAGGAATCCGGAGAGCACCAGGGTGCAGATCACGAAGAAGAGACCGATCAGCATCAGCGTCTTCCCCAGGTGGCCCGTCAGCCGCCACCAGGCCCGTTTGAAGAGATTCATGGCATGGGACGCTAGGCAGCCGCTGTTTTCAACCGTGTTTGGCCGCGACGGTGCGGCCGCGGTCCTCATACACGGTTCAAAGACGAGATCTGGTAAATGTGGGCGAGGCAGGGGCGAATTACCGGAATCGGTGCTCCGCCATTTCACGGAATTCTCAGACGGTACGGACGGTCGCGACCGTCGAGAACGTACAGACGGTTCGGATGGGGCAGACGGCGTGCGGGTGCTGGTGGTCGAGGACGAGCAGTACATGGCGCGCGTCATCGAGATGGGGCTGCGCCGCGCATCCATGGCGGTGGATGTCGTGCACGACGGCGAGGCCGCCCTGGAGAAGGCGGCGGTGTACGACTACGACGCGGTGGTCCTCGACCGCGACCTGCCCGGCGTCCACGGCGACGAGGTCTGCCGCCGCATCGTCGCCCAGGGCCTGGACTGCCGCATCCTCATGCTCACGGCCGCGGGCCGCCTCGGCGACAAGGTCGAGGGCCTCGGCCTCGGCGCCGACGACTACCTGGCCAAGCCCTTCGACTTCCCCGAGCTGGTGGCCCGCCTGCGCGCCCTGTACCGGCGCAGCCCGCAGGCCCACGCCCCCGTGCTCACCTTCGCCGACCTCACCTTCGACACCCACCGGCGCCGGGTGACCCGGGCGGGCCACGAGGTCCGCCTCACGCCCAAGGAGCTGGCGGTCCTGGAACTCCTGATGCGCGCCGACGGCGGGGTGCTGAGCGCCGAGTACCTCCTGGACAAGGCATGGGACGCGCACGCCGATCCGCTGACCAACGCGGTCCGCCTCGTCGTGCACACGCTGCGCAAGAAGCTGGGCGAGCCGCAGCTCGTGCACACCGCGATCAGCGCGGGCTACTACCTGGGCGCCGCATGAGGCTGCCCCACCCGTCCCGTCGGGGCGGGCGTCGGCGCCCGCGCACGCTCAGCATCCACGTGCGCCTCTTCCTCGGCTTCGGCGGCGCGCTGGTCGCCTGCTCGGCCCTGATGGTCGCGGTGATCTACGTCGGCATCCGCTTCGTCCCCACGTACGACTTCGCGTCCACCATCGAAGTGAGCCCCCTGCCGAGCGTCTCGACCGACGCGCCGCAGTGGGTCCCACCGCAGCCGCGGAGCCCTGAGACACCAGACGCGGCCGGGACACCGGGCGCCACCGAGTCGCCGGGCGCCACCGAGACACCGGGCTCCACCGAGTCGCCGGGCCCGACCCAGAGCCCCGAACCCGGACAGCGAGTCGACTCCTCCGGGCTGATCCGCGACAAGGAGGACGTCTGGTCCTCGGTGCTCGCCATCTCCGTCGGCGGCCTCCTCGTGGTGACCGCCGTGGGGCTCGCCGCGGGCTGGGTCATCTCGCGCCGCCTGCTCGCACCGCTGCAGACCATCAACCGCGCGGCGGCCCAGGCGGGGGAGGGCGATCTCTCGTACCGCATCAACGCGCAGGGCCCGCGCGACGAGCTGGGGCAGCTCGCGGACACCTTCGACACCACCCTGGCACGCCTGGAGGAGTCCTTCGCCGCGCACCAGCGCTTCGCCGCGAACGCCTCCCACGAACTGCTCACCCCGCTGGCCACCACCCGCGCCGCACTCCAGCTCGCGGCCGCCGACGACTCGGGGGAGTCCCTGCGCGAGCTGCTGCCGATGCTCACGGAGACCAACGAGCGCAACATCCGGGTCGTGCAGGAGCTCCTGGCGCTCGCCGCCGCGGACCAAGTCCCGTGCGACACCGAGCCGGTGGACCTGACGGCGCTCGTACGCGAGGTCGTCGCGGAGGCCGCCCCGCCCGCCGACGGCCCCACTCTCTCCGTCCACGCCGACGCCACCGCCCGCCAAGTCCGGGGCAGCGCCACGCTGTTGAGGCAGCTGGTGCGGAACCTCGTCGAGAACGCCGTCGCGCACAACACCGAGGCGCCCGACGCCTTCGTGAGCGTGACGGTGCGTGACGACGACGGCGGCAAGGGCGAGGCGGAAGGCGGGGCGGAAGGCGAGGCGGCAGGCAAGGCGGCCGTCGTGCTGGAGGTCGCCAACTCCGGCCCGCAGATCGCCCCGGAGACCACCGACCGCCTCTTCGAACCGTTCTACCGGGCGACTCCCCGCGTGGGCAGCGAGCGCGGCCACGGCCTGGGCCTCGCCCTGGTCCGCTCGGTGGCCCGAGCCCACGGCGGCACGGCCACGGCGACGGCCCGCCCTGAGGGGGGCCTGGTCGTCCGGGTCGTGCTGCCGGGACTCGACTGACCAACTCGGCCGGCCGACGGCTCACTCCACCGACGGCTCAATCCACCGACGGCTCACTCCACCGGCGGCTCACCCCACCAGTGGCACCGGCGGCTCAACCGGCAGCAGGATCAGCGCAGTCGGAGCGCCTCGCGGACCGTCGTGAACAGGTCGGTCTGGTTGGTGACGCCGAGCACGCGGTACGCCTGCGGGCCCTGGGCCGCGATCCGCACCTGGGTGCCGGTGTGCTCCTGGGACTGACCGGGCGTGTTGGTCGAGTAGTTGACCTTCAGCTGCTGGCCCTCGTCGGTGACCAGGGTCGAGGAGAGGCCGGGCGGCTGCGCCTCCAGCGGCACGATCTGGCTGGTGTGGGCGTGGTCGGCGGTGGTGACGACCATGGTGTCGGGGTGCTTGGCGGCGTAGTCGCGGGCGACCTTCACGGCCCGGTCGAAGGCCGCGGTCTCACCGATCTGACCGCAGGGGTCGGCGGCGTGGTCCTGCTTGTCGATCGAGGCACCCTCGATCTGCAGGAAGAAGCCCTGCCCGCTCTTGCCGCCCTTGCCGCTCTTGCGGCTCTTCTGCTTGGCCTCGAGGAGCTTGATGGCCTTGCTCGCCTGGTCCTCGAGGGCCGGGGTGCCCGCGGGCCGGTTCGGGTTGGAGGTGGTGCAGCGCTGCGGGTCGGTGCCGCCCTTGGCCGCGGCCTTGCCGGTCCACTCGACGGGGACGTTGCCGGGGGCGAAGAGGCCGAGGACGGGCTTGCCGCCCTTGACGGACTTGACCGCGGCCAACTCCTTGTCGTTCTTGACCACTTGGTAGCCGAGCTTCTCGGCCTGCTCGGTGACGGTCAGGCCCTTGTACGTGCCGTCGGTGACCTTCTGGTCGAAGCGCTGCTTGCCGCCGCCGAGGAGGACGTCGACCTTGTGGTTCACGCTCTGCTCGGCGATCGAGCCGGGGCCGCCCTTGGCGATCGTGTCGGCCGGGCACTTGGCCATGTCGGCGGGGCCCTGGCAGCTGCGGTCGGTGGCGTGCGAGGCGAGCACCGCCGGGGTGGCGTCGGTCAGTTCGGCGGTGGTCACCGAGCCGGTCGCGTAGCCGCGCTGCTGCGCCAGCTCCAGGATCGTCGGCACCGCCTTGTCGGTGCCCGGCGTCTTGGAGATCCGCCCGTTGACGGTCTTCACGCCGGTCGCCCAGCCGCTGCCGCTGGCCGCCGAGTCGGTGACGTAGTCGGGGGTGCCGTCGGCGTGCACCGCGTACGTCGTGTACGCCCCGGTCAGCGGGAACTTGTCCATGTTCAGGCGCCCGTTCGCGCCGACCGTGTAGTCACGGGCCAGGGTGATCTCCGAGTCCCCCATGCCGTCACCGATCAGCAGGATGACGTTCTTCGCCTTCCCGCCCTTGATCGCCTGCGCGGCCTGGTCCTTGGTCCCGGAGGCCCCCGCCGTGGCGGTCACGGCCACGGCCGTGGTGGCGGCGGCCACGGACACGGCGGCGGCTATGAGGGTACGGCGCGAACGGCGCGCTCTGGACATACACAACTCCTCGGCTGAATGCTGCGGATCCTGGACTTCGGGATCTGCCGAGCACCTCACCAGCGCCATGTGAACCGGGGGAGTCGCCCCGTCGGCGCCCCGGTGACGTCGGGGCGGCGCGAAGCCCCCCCCGAGACGCCGAGACACGGCCACCCGGGCCGGGTCGGCAACCACACCCAGACCTGGGCGCAGGACCCGTTCGCCAAGGACACCACCGCGCACCAGTGGTTCCTGCGGCTGCACACGGACGGAACGGTGGCCGTCGAGACGTACGCCAACCACCGCCGCCTCACGGCGGGCGCCACCCCCGCCGACGTCGCCACCCTCCAGGAACACACGGACAGCCTCAGCCAGCGCTGGCGCCTGGTGCGGCACGCGGAGGGAGGAAACGACTACTACATCGTCTCCGTGGTCCACCCGCGCTACGCCCTGGCCATCGCCGACCACCTCCAGGGCAACGACCGCCTCGTCGGCCTCACCCGCATGTGGGGCGGGCCGAACCTCTCCCAGCTGTGGCGGATCTATCCCACCGCCGAGGACGAGGGCTGACCGAATCTGAGCGGGCGCCCCCGAGGGGCACCCGCTCGAAACACCCCCCAGGTTGACGTACAACTCCCCTCGCTGCCTCGCCCCCTCGCCGCCTCGTCCGCTCGTCCCTTCGCTCGTGCCCCGGCCTCGATCTCCCTTCCTGGCCCTGGGAGTTGGTCGCACTGCACGGCCACGATCCGGATGAACACGCCGTGGTCCTGCACACCTCGCCCGCGTCGTGCGCGGACGACGGGCTCCTGCCTCGCCTCATGTCTCCCCTCCCAACTCCGGCACTGAGAAGTGGGCAGCGAGTGGGAGTCGATCATGTGTAACCGGGGCTGACTCAGGCCGACTTGAGCTGACCCGGGACCGTGCCGAGTGCCTCGCGCGCCGCCTCCCCCGCACCGCAACTCCCCACCCCACCCCCCTTGCACCTTCACGATATGACGGTTAGTCATATACCTATTAGGCATACGCGAGGCCCCGCATCGCCCCAACTCCCTGGAGGCACCGTGAAGTTCTCCGTCATCTTCGGTGAGCGTCAATGGGTTCCCTCCTGAGCTGCGTAGTCCTTGATCAAGGAGGTGTAACTGGGAGTGGAGTGGGAGTTGATCTCGGCCTGAGGGTGTGGAACCGGCATCACCTACATTCCCAGAGAGGACGGCGCTGGTCAGGTGAGTGGTGCAGGTCATCGAAGTCGAGGGCGGCGGAATGTTCCTCATGCTGTATGGGAGTGATTGAGAGCCGTGCGGTGTGCGAGTGGCGGCGAGTTGCGGTGGTTGTGAGTGTGGGTGAGACCCGAGGGCACCCGCTGTGATTTGGAGATGCCTGGCGTGCTTTATGGCGGACCGTCTCCGGGCGGAAGAACCCGGGCCGAACTTTCTGGCCATGCAGGTCGGAATGGCATTACCTCCGCGTGCGCGGAGCGGACCCGGCAATGCTCCACCGCGGTGGCTGCGACATCGGGCTACCTCTGCGTGCGCGGAGCGGACGTCATCGACTTCCCCCCGACTGGCTCCCGTTGGGGACTACCTCCGCGTGCGCGGAGCGGACCTGGAGGCCGAGCCGGACCTGGACACCCTGTCAGGACTACCTCCGCGTGCGCGGAGCGGACACAAGGATCAGCGGCGGCGCCTCGCCGCAGACGGGACTACCTCCGCGTGCGCGGAGCGGACACAAGGATCAGCGGCGGCGCCTCGCCGCAGACGGGACTACCTCCGCGTGCGCGGAGCGGACACCACAACCAGAGAGCCGGTCCCGGTGACCGGGGGACTACCTCCGCGTGCGCGGAGCGGACCCTTCGTGACCTGCGTCGATGGCGCGGCTCTCCCCGACTTTCATTCACTTGGGGCTGTCGATTTTCGCTGGTGTTCGGGTCTTAGGGGTGGCATTGAGCCATTCCTCTGAAGGTGCTTCCTGGGTTGCCCTCCGCTAGGTCGTGTCCGCAAAGTCATGGCAGCCAGAGTCGCAGGCAGGCGAGGGTGACCATGGCTTGGTAGTGGGTGGCTCGTTTGTCGAAGCGGGT